>DASPLZ010000341.1:0-4707 GCA_035627295.1 Phenylobacterium sp.
CGAGCTGAGCGTCGCCACCCCGATGGTCCTCGGCTCGGTGCTCTTTCATGGTCTCGGCCTGCAGGGGTTGGCCCGGCTGCTCGGCCTGGACGCCACGCGCCACTACGAATTCGGCATGATGTCGCTGCGCGGCCTGGGCCTGACGACCGGCGCGGCGCTCGGCCTTCTGTTGCTGCACGGCGTCGAGATCTGGGCTTACGCGGTGCTTTTTCATCTCACCGACGCGGTGCCCGGCATGCGGGACGCGGTCTATTTCTCCACCATCACCTTCGGCGCCATAGGCTACGGAGATGCGCCCATCGCCGAGAGCTGGAAGCTGGTCGCCGGCATCGAGGGGATCAACGGCGTGATCCTGATCGGCTGGTCGGTCGCCTTCTTCGTCACGGTGATGGATCGGCTGGCGACCCACCACCGCAAGGAAAGGGCGCCGCCCGGATAGGCCGGCGCCCTTCTCTATCCCCGCCCTGCGGCGGCGGACCTAGTGTTTCTCGCGCCAGCCCGCCTTGGCGGCGTCCTGGGTCAGGTTCAGGCGGACCTTCTCGTCCTCGATGGAGTCCACCCAGGTGATCGGGATCAGGTGGTGCTTCAGTCCAGCGCCCAGGTCGAGCTTGGCCAGCTCAATCTCGTCGCCCATCACGTGGTCCACCCGGCCCACGTGGCCGCCGTCGGAGCCCACCACTTCCATATGTTCACGGATTTCGGAGGAATTGATCATCGCGCCGTCCTCTTGAAGGTTAAGGTCGGCGATGAAACGGCCGAGCGGCGGGCGGGTTTCCCGAAAGCTGAGTTGCGGAGCGTCGAGATGCTGAAATTCTACCACGCCCCGATGTCGCGGTCGGGGTCGATCCTCTGGCTCCTGGAGGAGCTGCAGACGCCCTACGAGATGGAGGTGGTCGACATCCGCCGCGAGGGCGGCGCGCCGGAAGCTTACCGCGCCGTGCAGCCGAACAAGAAGGTGCCGGCCATCGAGCACGACGGGGTGGTGATCACCGAGCGGGCGGCCATCGCGGCCTACCTCGCCGACGCCTTCCCCCAGGCGGGCCTGGCGCCGGCGATCGGCGACTCGCGGCGGGGGCCGTACCTGTCCTGGCTGGTCTATGTGGACGCGGTGATGGATCCGGTGATGACCGCCAGGGGTCACGGCTGGGTCTATCAGAACATGAACGTCTCCTACGGCGGTTTCGACGACATGGTGCGGCATCTGAACGAGGCGCTTGAGGCCACTCCCTACGCCGCCGGCGAGGCCTTCACCGCCGCCGACACCCAGCTCGGCAGCGCCCTCCACTGGGCGACCGAGGTCGTGAACATCCTGGAGAAGACGCCGCCGCTGGCCGCCTATCTGGAGCGGATCGCCGCGCGTCCCGGCTTCCAGCGCTTCATGGCCAAGGCTAATGTGGGCATGGAGGAGAGCTGAAGGCTGCGCCGATGAGCGAGATCATCAACTTCAACCGCATCAAGAAGGAGCGCGCCAAGGCCGCCTCCGCCCTGAAGGCGGCCGAGAACCGCGTGAAATTCGGCCGCACCAAGCTGCAGCGCGAACTGGCCCAGATCGAGCTGGAGAACGCCAGGAAGAAGCTCGACCAGGCCAAGCGCGACACCTGACCTCCTTACGCTTGAACGCACGCTCAAGTCATGCTTGAGTGAGCCCTCAAGAAGGCGCGGAGCGCATGGGCCTAGCCAGACCGGCCGACAGCCGCCAAATGAACAGGCCGCTCGCCCGGCGCCGGACCTCGCCGCATCGGACCGCCCTTGGAATCGACCCGCGACCGCATCCTCTTCGCCGCGCTGGAGCTCTTCGGCGAGAAGGGCTACCTGTCGACCTCGATCGCCGACATCCTGAAGGCGGCCGGGGCCAACGCGGGCAGCCTCTACCACTTCTTCCCGACCAAGCAGGACCTGCTGATCGCGGTGCTGGAGACCTACCGGGACGGCATCTACCCCATGCTGCTGGCCCCCGCCTGGGAGGGCGTGGACGATCCCATCGAGAAGGTCTTCGCCCTGCTGGCCCGCTACCGGGCCATGCTGGAGATGACCGACTGCCTCTATGGCTGCCCGATCGGTTCGGTGGCGCTGGAGCTGCACGAGCCCGACCCGCCGGTGCGCGAGCTGCTGGCGGTGAACTTCACCGGCTGGGCGAACCATGTGCGCGATTGCCTGGATGCGGCGGCCGGACGCCTGCCGCCGGAGGTGGATCGCGGCAAGCTCGCCACCTTCGTGCTGGCGGTGATGGAGGGCGGCGTCATGCAGTCGCGCACCCACCGCACGCTGGAGACCTTCGACGCCTCGGTCGAAATGCTGCGCGACCACTTCAACCGGCTGCAGGCCGACGCCCAGACCTCCGCCTGAGGGAGCCCTCATGAAGATCCTGCTGAAGGCCCTTGCGGCCGCCGCCATGCTGCTTGCCGCCCCGGCCGCCGCCGCGCCGAGCTGGAAGGACTTCCCGGGCGTGGAGAACACCTCCTTCACCGAGCCAAGCGGCGACAAGGTGATGCAGCTCTCCATCGTCGTGCCCGCGCCGAGAGCCGAGGTCTGGCGCGCCTTCACCACCTCCGAGGGCTATCGCAGCTGGGCGACGCCGCTCGCCGCGGTGGACCTGCGGGTCGATGGGATCATCGAGACCAGCTACCTGGCGGACGCCAAGCTCGGCGCGCCGGACAACATCAAGAACCAGATCACCGCCTATGTGCCCGAGCGGATGATCGCCCTGCGCAACGTGCAATCGCCTCCAGGCTTCCCCTGTCCGAAGTTCAGGGAGATCGCCGTCACCGTCGAGCTGGAGGATGCCGGCCCGGCTGCGACCAAGGTCATCTTCACGGGCGTCGGCTACAAGCCCGAGCCCGAGTTCCAGACCCTCTACGGCCACTTCGAGTGGGGCAACGCCTACTCCCTGGCGGAGCTGAAGAAGCGCTTCGAGACCGGCCCCGTCGACTGGGCCGACCGCGCGGCCAGAGCCAAGGCCGTCGCCGCCGACCGGCAGGTGCGCGCCGGCAAACCGTGAGCCGACGCCATTGCGGCGCGCCGCCGCCGCTGATAGCCATTCGGGCAGTTTCAAGCGGCCCGGTTCGGCCGCCTTCGGATGGGACCTGAATGCCGCCGACCAGATCCAAGACGCGTGGACCGGGTGAAACCGTGCTGCGCGACCTCCTGACGTTCGACAGGCTGCTTACCGGCCCGGTCGTGCACCTGATCTACTGGGCCGGCCTTGCCATCCTGGCCCTCGCCGGCTTCTCGGTGATCGGCGCCTCGGTGGGCGTGGCCTTCCGCGAAGCGAGCTGGCTGGGCTGGCTGCTGGCCATTCCCGTGCTGGTCGCCGGCCTGCTGGCGGTGGGCGCCCTGATCCTGATCTGGCGCTCGTTCTGCGAGCTCTATGTAATCCTCTTCAAGGTCGCCGACGATCTTTCGGCCCTGCGCCGCGCCGCCGAGGGCGAGGTCGCCGCCCAGCGCCAGCCCCCTCCGACCCAGCCGCCGGCCGGCGGCCTCTAGAGCGCGTTAGGCGGAAGTGGAAGCCGGTTCCGCCGCTAACGCGCTCCAAGCTTTGGAGTCTAGCCGCCCGACCAGGCGCGGGCCATCGCGCCCGCCGCGGCCTTGGCCATGCCCTGGTCGTCGAACGGCGCCGGCGCATCCCTGGCGTTCTCGCGCAGCAGCCAGGAATCCTTGTCCCTCAACCCCCAGAGCGTCAGCCCGAACCGCTGGCGCTCCGGCAGCTCGGCCACCGCCTCGGCCACCTCGCCGTAGAGCGCCGCCTGCCGACGCACCAAATCGCCGCGTGGAATGAGCCGCCCGGCCCGGGCCAGCGACACGTCCAGCTCCGAGACATGCACCGGCAGCCCGACGCTGGCGAGCTCGCGGATAGCCCGCCGCGTCTCCCCCGGCGCCTGGTCGGCGGCAAGATGGGTCTGCGTCCCGAGCCCGCCCAGGGGCGCCCCGGCCTTCAGGAGGCGTTCCACCAGCCGCAGGAAGGTCACCCGCTTCTTGGGGAGGTATTCGAGATTGTAGTCGTTCAGGAACAGCACCGCCGCCGGGTCCGCCTGATGAGCGATCTCGAACGCCAGGCGCATGTGTTCGAAGTCGCCGAGCCGGCTGGCCCACAGGCTCTCGCGCCAGCCTTCGCCGTCTTCCGCCACCGCCTCGTTGACCACATCCCAGCCGACCGCCTGGCCCCGATAGCGGCCGACCACGGCGGTGATGTAGGCGCGATAGGCGTCGGCGAAGCTGGTGCGGTTCTCGTCCAGCCGCTCGAAGGCCGGCGGGGCCTGGTTGTACCAGACCAGGGTATGGCCGAAGAGCCGCAGGCCCTCGCGCCGCGCGAAGCCGGCGATGGCGTCGGGGCCGTCGAAGCGGAAGGAGCCGTCCGGCTGGACGATGTACTCCATCTTCATCTCCCACTCGGCGGTGAGCTGGGAGCAGTGCTCGAGGACGAGCGCGGCGAGCAGCGGGTCGCGCAGCTGCTCGGACTGGATCGCAGTGCCGACGGCGCAGGGCGCGATCGACTTCAGCGGCGCGACGGCGGCGGGCTGCGAATTGGCCGAACGGTCGCAGGCGGCGAGCGCCATGGCCGAGCCGAGGAATGCGCGGCGGGAAAAATCCTCCCCCGTGCAACGGGGGAGGGGGACCGCGAAGCGGTGGAGGGGGCGCGACTTGGAAGGAGCTTCAGAAGGTTCGCGCTGGCGCGTCCTTGCTGACTCTCGGTGCAGAACCTCGCCCCCT
>DASPLZ010000342.1:0-2149 GCA_035627295.1 Phenylobacterium sp.
GTTGTCGCGCCGGCCGTAGCGGTTGTAGGTCCGCATCACCGCCTCGAGGTACGAGAACAGGCGGCCGACCGGCAGGAACTCCTTGATGGTCGGGCCGACGTAGGGCGTGCGCCCCAGGCCGCCGCCGACGATCACCTCGAAGCCGAGCTCGCCATCGCGGCCCCGGCGCAGCAGGAGGCCGACATCGTGCACCTTGGCGGCCGAGCGGTCCTTGGCCGAGGCGGTGACCGCGAACTTGAACTTGCGCGGCAGGTAGCTGAACTCCGGGTGCAGCATCGACCACTGGCGGATCGCCTCGGACCAGACGCGCGGGTCGTCCAGCTCCTCGGCCGTGGCCCCGGCGTAGGGATCAGCGGTGACGTTGCGGATGCAGTTGCCGCTGGTCTGGATCGAATGCATGTCGACCGCGGCCAGGGCGTCCAGGATGTCCGGCACGTCGCGCAGCTTGATCCAGTGGAACTGCAGGTTGGTGCGCGTGGTGAAGTGGCCGTAGCCCTTGTCGTAGGTGCGGCCGATGAAGGCGAGCTGGCGCAGCTGACGCGAATTGAGCGTGCCGTAGGGAATGGCGATCCGCAGCATGTAGGCGTGCAGCTGCAGATAGAGGCCGTTCATCAGCCGCAGGGCCTTGAACTGGTCCTCGGTCAGTTCGCCCGAGAGCCGCCGGGCCACCTGGCCGCGGAACTCGGCGGCGCGGTCGGCGAGGAATTCCTTGTCGATGTGGTCGTAGCGGTACATCGAGGCCCTACTTGCGCTTGATCAGGTTGACCCGGCCGGTGGACCGGGCGGCGCCGGAGGCGTGGTTGATGGCCTCGACCACCTCGCCGCCCTCGGCCTGCTTGCCGTGGTGCGGGTGGTTGGTCGGCCCCAGCGCGCGGATGCGCTCGCGATAGCTCAGCGGCACCAGGCGGCCTTCGGATTCGACCAGGTCGATCAGATAGGGCTCGACCACCACCGTCGGCTGGTTCTTGGCATGTCCTTCGGCGGCCTCGCCGGCGCCGTCGTCGCCGAACAGATCGGCGTCGGCGAACTGCTCGACCCACTGGCCCTGGCGCCAGAAGACGACCTCGCCGTCGACCAGGCGGTTGGCGGTCAGGGCTCTCACGCGGCGCCTCCCTGCGTGATTCGAGATGCGGCCTTTCGGCCGCTCCTCACCATGACGAGATTTGTATTCGCTCTGAGTTCGTCATCCTGAGGAGCCGGCGCAGCCGGCGTCTCGAAGGACGCAATCTCCGCGCCCATCGCCTCGCCGACGATCAGCAGGGCCGGGCCCGAGAGCTCCGCCGCCGCTTCCGGCAAGCCGCCCAGCGTCGTCGGCAGGCGCCGCTCGTCCGGCCGGCTGGCGTTCTCGACGATCAGCGCCGGCGTCGAGGCCGCGCGGCCGGCGGCGATCAGCCGCCCGGCGATCGCCGGCGCGGTCGAAAGGCCCATGTAGATCACCACCGTCTGGTTGGCCCTGGCCAGCGAGGCCCAGTCCAGGTCCGGCTCGCCGCCTGACGAGGCATGGCCGGTGACGAAGGTCACCGCCTGGGCCGCGCCCCGGTGGGTCAGCGGCGCGGCCGCGCCCAGCGCCGCCGTCACGCCCGGCACGACATGGCAGGCCACGCCCTCGGCGCGGCAGAAGTCGCGCTCCTCGCCGCCGCGGCCGAAGATGAAGGGATCGCCGCCCTTCAGCCGCACCACGCGCAGGCCCTCGCGGGCGAAGGCGACCAGCATGCGGTTGATGTCTTCCTGCGAATAGGAATGGCGCGACTTGCGCTTGGCGACCGAGATGCGCCGCGCACGCGGGGGGGCGAAGTCCAGGATCTCGTCGGAGACCAGGCCGTCATGGACCACCACGTCGGCCTGCTGCAGCACCTTCAGCGCCTTCAGGGTGAGAAGCTCCGGATCGCCGGGCCCCGCGCCCACCAGCCAGACCTCGCCGGGCGCCCGCGCGCCCTCTCCGCCCAGAACGACCAGGCCGGATGAACGGGGCTTTTGCGGCGACGGGCGCATCAGCTTATAGAACCTCTAATGGTCATAGCGGGGCGGGCGTCGCCGCCCGCCCCGCTGTTTCCTGCCCGCTGAAGAAAAGGGCCGATACATCAGCGAGCGTTTGCAAACTGGGATCGCAGCGGCCATTTCGCAAACCACGAGTTCTGCCGGGGCTTTC
>DASPLZ010000343.1:0-4545 GCA_035627295.1 Phenylobacterium sp.
CCGTGATTGCGCCACGCATCGGCAAGGCGCCGGAAGCCCGATTGGTCGACCTCTTCCGCGCGCCTGGTGGGTTCGATTTCGGCTCTGCGCAACAAATCCTCCGCGTCCGGCGTCAGCGAACGCAGCGCCACGCGCAGCATCTTGCGCCGCTGCCCGAACGCCGCCGCCGTCACCCGTTCCAGCGCCTTCAGCCGCGGCGCGTCCGGACGCCCGGCCCGCGGTGTGAGCCGGACGACGGCGGAGTCCACCTTCGGCGGCGGGGTGAAGGCGCGCGCCGGCGCCTCCATCACCAGGCGCGCCTCGCAGGCCGCCTGGGCCAGCACGGAGAGCCGGCCATAGTCGTCAGAGCCCGGCTCGGCGACGATCCGCAAGGCCACTTCCTTCTGGAACATCAAGGTCATGGCATCGGGTGTGAAGGCGCCCGTCAGCCACTTCACCAGCAAAGGCGTGCCAACGTTGTAGGGTAGGTTGGAGACGATCGCGCCGCTCGTCGCGCCGGCCTGGGCGAACAGCGCCGCCTCGTCGACCTTCAGCGCATCGGCCTCGACGACCGTCAATCGCCCCTCCGCCGCCTCGGCGATCTCGCCCAGCAGCGGCAGGAAGCGCGCATCCTTCTCCACCGCGATCACCCGCGCGCCGGTTTCCAGCAGGGCGCGGGTGAGGCCGCCAGGCCCGGGGCCGACCTCGATCACCGCCTCGCCGTCGCCGACCTCGGCCAGTCGGGCGATCTTCCGCGTCACGTTGAGGTCGAGGAGGAAGTGCTGGCCGAAGCTCTTCTTGGCCATTAGGCCATGCGCGGCCAGCGCCTCGCGCAGCGGCGGCAGCCGGTCCAAGCTCATCCGCGGCGCGCGGCCATCTCGTCGGCCATGCGGAGGGCGGCGATCAGGCTGTCGGCGCGCGCCACGCCGCGGCCGGCGATGTCGAAGGCGGTGCCGTGGTCGGGCGAGGTGCGGACGATCGGCAGGCCCAGGGTCACGTTCACCCCGCCCCAGAAGTCCAGCATCTTCACCGGGATCAGCGCCTGGTCGTGATACATGCAGACCGCCGCGTCGTAGCGCCGCCGCATCTCGCGCGGGAAGAGGGTATCGGCCGGCCAGGGGCCGCTCACCTCCACCCCCAGGTCGCGCAACGCCCGCGCCGCCGGGCCGATGATCTCGATCTCCTCACGGCCCAGCGCCCCGTCCTCGCCGGCGTGCGGATTGAGTCCGGCGAGCGCCAGCCGCGGAGAGGCCAGGCCGAAGTCGCGCCGCAGGGCCTGGGCGGTGACCAGGCCGACGTTGACGATCTTCTCGATGGTCAGGGAGGCGGGCGCCCGCGCCAGGGGCTCGTGGATGGTCACCAGGCTGCACCGCAGGCCCTGCACGGCCAGCATCATCACCGGCCCGCGCGCGCCGTCGAAGGAGGCGGCGGCGGTCAACTCGCCCAGGAATTCGGTGTGACCGGGGAAGGGGAAGCCGGCTTCGTAGAGCGGCGCCTTGGCGATCGGCGCCGTCACCACCCCAGCCACGGCGCCGGAGAGCGCCAGCCCCACCGCCGTCTCGATCCAGCGCACGATCGAGCGGGCGAAGATCGCGGACGGCTGGCCGGCCACCACCGGGCCGGGAAGGGGAATATCGAACACCGGCAGCGCTTCGCCGAACACCCGCATCGCCTCGTCGGGGGTGGTCACCCGCGCGATCGGCCCGGCGCCGGAGGCGGCCGCCAGCACCTGCCGGTCGCCGATGGCCATGAACGGCGGGCCGGCCTCGCGCAGCTCGCGCCAGGCCCTGACGATGATCTCCGGTCCGACGCCGGCCGGATCGCCCAGGGTCAGAGCGAGCGGGCCGCGCCTCACCGCGTCTCGATGGTGGCCGAGTTGCGGAGGTCCCGCATGTAGCGCTTGGAGATCATCGACAGCTGCTGGCCCACCAGCCGGTTCTCGATCTGATCGGCGGTCAGCGCCTGGGCGCCGCCCATCTTGCGCCCGCAGACGGCGATGAGGTGCAGGCCCGCCTCGGTGCGGATGGGCTGCGAGAGCTGGCCGACCTGCAGGGTCTCGGCGGCGCTGCGGAAGGCGGGCGACAGGTCCTTGACCTCAGCCTCGCCCAGGTCCCCGGCCATCACGCCCTGGACCTGCCCGGCGGCGGCTTCCAGGTTGTCGCAGCTGGTGACCTGCGGTCGCAGGGCCTCCAGCTTGGCCGTGGCGGCCGCAACGGCCTGTTCGCTGGCGTCGCGGGGCAGGGGGACGGCGGCCTGCTTGAGGTTCACCACCGGCGCGCCGGCGCCCGAGCGCTTGTCGCGCAGGTAGATGATGTAGACCCCGTCGGTCACCGGGATCGGGCGCGTCAGCTGGCCCGGGCGCATCTGGTCGAGCACCGGGACCACCTCAGGCGGCAGGTCGGTGGCGGTCACCCATCCGGCGTCGCCGCCATTGGCCGCGGTGGCCGAGGCGGAGAACTGGCGGGCGACGGCGGCGAAGGGCGCGCCCTGCTGCAGCTGGGCGAGCAATTGGCCGGCGCCCTGGACGGCCACCTCCATGCCGCCCACGCGGCTGGCCTCGATGAACACCTCGCTGATCTGGTACTGCGGCTTGGAGGCCTCGGCCGCCAAGCGCTGTTCGGTGGCCTTGATCTGGTCCGGCCCGACCGAGACGCGCGAGCCGTAGCGGCCGCGGATCCAGCGCTGCCAGCCCATCTCCGAGCGGATCTGCGCCTTCAGGGTGTCGACGCCCACGCCGCGGGTCTGGAACATGGCGGTGAACTGCTCGGGCGACATGTTGTTGGTCTTGGCCATGTCGGCGAGTTCGGCGTTCACCTCCTCCGCGGTCGGGACGATGTCGAACTTCTGCTCCTTCTCGACGCGGCGCAGCTCCTGGATCTGCAGGCGTTCGTCGACCAGGGAGATCAGCGCCTGCTGCTGCAGCTGCGGCAGGTTCTGCTGGGTCACCTGGATGCCGGCGGTAAGGATGAGCAGGCGCATGCGCTGCGCCAGGTCGTAGGTGGAGATGATCTCGTCGTTGACGATCGCCGCGACGCCTTCCGTCAGGCCGGGCGGCTGCGTCGGCTGGATGTTCTGGGTCTCGGCCGGCGGCGTGGTGGGGGCGGGAACCGGGGTCGCCTGCGCGAACGCGGCGGGCGCGCCCGCCTGCAGCAACATCGCCGCCAATGCCAAAACCGACGCCGCCTGAGCGGCGCCCCTGCGCCCCGACTTCATAGAAGGAATCATTCCTAGCCCGCGGAAAGTCCCGCGCATCTTAGTTGGCATATATCGGCCCGCCCAATGTGGCGAGCGTTAGGCGTATGAGGACCGAGTCATTGGGCCCCAGGCGGCCCAGGATCGTGTCCTCGCGGCGGTAGATCACGTCCAGCCGCGTGCAGTCGTCGCGATAGGCCACGCCGATGTCGCGCACGATCCAGGCCTTGCCCTCCAGGTCACGGCTGCCGTAGGCGACCACGCCCCAGTTCTTGGTGACGAAGAACTCACCGCCGATGTCGAGGTTCTCGCGCTTGGCTCCGCTGATATCAAGATTATCGGTCAAGTAGCGGAAATAGCCCGAGAAACGCGTGCTGTAGTAGTTGGCGCCGGCCTCCGCGCGGCGGACATCGAGCGTGTCGCCGTCGAGCCGGGCGCGGGTGAACATGGTCAGGCCGGGGATCGGCTGGCCCTCGACGGCCACGACCCAGTCCGAGCCCGGCGGCTGCAGGCCCGTCCGCGCGGGGAAGTCGTTGTTGCGCTGAGCCCGCAGGCTGCGGCCAACGAGCGCATAGAGGTGGCGCCCGTCCCCCCAGTCGACGAAGGCCCGTCCGCCCACGTTCAGGCGCAGCCCGTCCTCGTAGAGGTCGAAGCCGGGGAATTTGTTGGCCTGGAAGAGGTTGGTGTCGTCGAAGTCGAAGGCGATGGAGTCTTCGTTCAGATAGATCGGCTCGCCCGCTGCATCGCGCCCGATGATGATCTGCTTGGCGTTGGGCGAGAGGGCCACCTGCGCCACCGGCTCCAGCACAACGTCGATGTCGCCGAACCGGCGATAGAAGGGCCAGGACAGGTCGACGCCGGCCACGCCCAGGGCGCGGGCGGTGGTGCGGTCCTCGCCGCCGATCGGCTCGGCGTCGTCGATGCGGTAGACGTCGGCCCTGGCCTGCACGAAGGGCGACAGGCGCACGCCCGCCGCGCTGGTGAAGGTCGAGCGCCAGTCGGCCTCGGTCGTCGCCCGGGCGCTGTCCAGGCCCGGCAGGCGCGCCGCCTGGTTGAACGGCGACTGGTCGCGCAGCAGCACCGCACCCGAGCCGCGCACCCGCAGCCGGCCGCCCGCGACGGCGCCGGTCGGCTCCCAGCGGGCCTCGACCAGCGGGGCTGCGATGGGGAAGGTTCGGTCGTTGTCCTCGGGCCGCAGGCCCTGGACGGTGAAGGCGGCGGCCGAGAAGTAGGACTGCTGGTCCTGGCGAATGGCGTAGACTTGGCTGATCAGCCGCCGGTCGTCGGCCACGAACGGCCCGCGGGTCTCATAGACGCCGCCGACCTCGTACTTGTCGAAGAGCAGGTCGTCGGAGGTGCGCTCGGCGGTGAAGC
>DASPLZ010000344.1:0-5596 GCA_035627295.1 Phenylobacterium sp.
CCGGCCCTCGAAGTTGCGGTTCGAGGTCGAGGCGCACCGTTCGCCCGGCGCCAGGCGGTCGGGGTTCATGCCCAGGCACATGGAGCAGCCCGGCTCGCGCCAGTCGAAGCCGGCGGCGCGGAAGATCTCGTCGAGCCCTTCCGCCTCGGCCTGGGCGCGCACCAGCCCCGAACCCGGCACGACCATGGCGCGGACGCCCTCGGCCACCTGCCGGCCCTGGACGATCCCGGCGGCCATGCGCAGGTCCTCGATGCGGCTGTTGGTGCACGAGCCGATGAACACCACGTCGATCTTCGCCTCGGAAATCGGCTGGCCGGCCGCAAGGCCCATGTAGTCCAGCGCCCGCTCGGCGGAGGCGCGCTTGTCGGGGCTGGCGAAGCCTTCGGGCGCCGGCACGACGTCGGTCACCGCCACCACGTCCTCGGGGCTGGTGCCCCAGGTGACCAGGGGCGCGATCTTCGCCGCGTCGAGCCGCACCTCGCGGTCGAACGCGGCGTCCTCGTCGGAGAAGAAGGTCTTCCAGTAGGAGAGCGCCATCTCCCAGGCCGCGCCCTTCGGGGTCGAGGGGCGGCCCACCAGGTAGTCGAAGGTGGTCTGGTCGGGCGCCACCAACCCGGCCCGCGCCCCGCCCTCGATGGTCAGGTTGCAGAGCGTCATGCGCCCTTCCATGGAGAGCGCGCGCACCGCCTCGCCGGCGTATTCGATGACGTAGCCGGTGCCGCCGGCGGTGCCGATCTCGCCGATCACCGCCAGGGCGAAGTCCTTGGCGCCGACGCCCGGGGCGGGAGTCCCGTCGATGGTCACCCGCATGTTCTTCGCCTTCTTCTGGCGCAGGGTCTGGGTGGCCAGCACGTGCTCGACCTCGGAGGTGCCGATGCCGTGCGCCAGGGCGCCGAAGGCCCCGTGGGTGGAGGTGTGGCTGTCGCCGCAGACGATGGTCATGCCCGGCTGGGTGCGCCCCTGCTCGGGGCCGACCACGTGGACGATGCCGTTCCTGACATCGCCCATCGGGAAGAACTCGATGCCGTTGTCCGCCACATTGCGCGCCAGGGTCTGCAACTGCAGGCGCGCCTCGGTGTCGGCCACCGCCTCGACCCCCAGCCCCTGGCCCTCGGTGGGGATATTGTGGTCGGCGACGGCGAGGGTGCGGTCCGGCCGGCGCACCTTGCGCCCGTTGGCGCGCAGGCCCGCGAAGGCCTGCGGGGTGGTCACCTCGTGGATGAGGTGCAGGTCGATGTAGAGGATCGCCTCGCCGTCCTGCTCGGCGACGACGTGCGCATCCCAGATCTTGTCGTAGAGGGTCTTGCCGGACATGGGCGGCATGTAGGTCCGCAAGGTTCCCAAAGTCCAGAGAGGCGACGCGGGGACCCGCTCACGGCCCGTCCACGCCAGGAAGGTTGCGCCCGCGCGCCCAACCGCTATCAGAGGTCGACACCCGCAGCCGCCAGGGAGAGGCCGCCTTCATGGACCGACTGATCCTGCTGCGGCACGGCCGGGCCGAGCGCTTCGCCGCCAGCGGGCGCGACTTCGACCGGTCCCTGGAGCCGCGCGGCGAGCGGGAGGTCGCGGCGGTCGCCGGACGCCTGGCCGAGGCCGGATTCGCCCCGGACCTGGTGCTGCTTTCCCCGTCCGCCCGCACGCGGGAGACCTGGGCGGCCGTCAGGGCGCTCTTTCCGAACGCCCTGGTGGACCTCTGCGACGAGCTCTACAGCGCCGACGCCGACGGCGTGCTGCGCCTGGCCGAGGCGGCCGGCGCGCGGGCGACGACCGTGCTGGTGGTCGGCCATAACCCCGGCCTGCAGGACCTGGCCGCCCAGCTGCTCCGGGACGGGTCCGCGCCCGCCTCGCTGATCGCCCGCGCCGAGAGCCAGTTCCCGCCCGCCGCCGCGGCCGTGTTCCTGATCGACGCCCACGGCCGCCCGGCTTACGACGGCCTCTTCCTGCCGCAGACCCAGGACGCCGATTGACCCGCATCTACAAGCTGCTGGGCGCCGGCGAGTGGGCGGCGGCGCAGGCGGCCGGGCGCTTCGAAGGCTCCGAGGTCGACCGGCGGGACGGCTACATCCACTTTTCCACCGGCGCGCAGGTCGCCGAGACGGCGCGGCGCCACTTCGCCGGGCGGGACGACCTCCTGCTGCTCGGGCTCGACGCCGAGCCGCTGGGCGAGACGCTGCGCTGGGAGCCGTCGCGCGGCGGGGACCTTTTCCCGCACCTCTACGCTCCGCTGGGGGTGGCCGCAGTGGACGAGGTGCGCGCCATCCCCCTGGCCGCCGACGGGACGCCGGACCTGGGCGAGACGCCGTGACCCTGCACGACCTAGCCACCCGGGCGATGCACGCCCTCGACCCGGAGGACGCCCACCGGCTGACCCTGCTCGGGCTTCGCGCGGGCCTCGGGCCGCGCGACCGGGGCCCGGACGATCCGGTGCTCGCCACCGAGGTGGCCGGGCTGAAGCTGCCCAACTGCCTGGGCCTCGCGCCCGGCTTCGACAAGGACGCCGAGGTCCCGGACGCCATGCTGGCCGCCGGCTTCGGCTTCGTGGAGTGCGGCACGGTCACGCCCGAGCCGCAAGTGGGCAACCCGCGCCCGCGGCTTTTCCGGCTCAGCGAAGACCGGGCGGTGATCAACCGCATGGGCTTCAACAACCAGGGCCAGGCCGCCTTCGCCGCCCGGCTGGCGCGGCGCGCCCGGCGCGGCGTGGTCGGGGCCAACATCGGGGCCAACAAGGAGGCCGAGGACCGCATCGGCGACTATGTCACCGGCCTTCGCCAGCTCTGGGGCCTGGCGGACTATTTCACCATCAACATCTCCTCGCCCAACACCCCCGGCCTGCGCGCCCTGCAGACCAGGGCGGCGCTCGACGAGCTGCTTGGCCGGGCCACGGCCGTGCGGCGCGAGCTCGCCGCGGCCTCCGCCGACGCGCCGGTGTTCCTGAAGGTCGCGCCCGACCTGGAAGCCGGCGAGGTCGAGGCGATCTCCGAGGCCGTCGTCGCGCACGGGATCGATGCGGTGATCGTTTCCAACACCACGGTCTCGCGGCCGGCGGAGCTGGCCTCCGCGCACGCGGGCGAGACGGGGGGGCTCTCCGGCGCGCCGCTGATGCCGCTCTCCACCCGCGTGCTGGGCGAATTCCGCGCCGCGCTGGCGGGGCGGGCGGGGTTGATCGGGGCGGGCGGGGTCGCCTCGGGCGCCGACGCCTACGCCAAGATCCGCGCCGGGGCGCAGGCGGTGCAGCTCTATTCGGCCCTGGTGTTCGAGGGGCCTGGCCTGATCCCGCGCATCAAACGCGACCTCGCCGCTCGCCTGCGCGCCGACGGCTTCCCATCTGTGCGGGATGCGGCATCGACGCCCTGAAAGCCTGCCACGCGTTGCCGCCAAGCTTTGCGTCGAGTAACGGAAACGTCATGGCGGACGCCCCCACGCAGCCGGAGCCCGGCGCGCCGGCCCGGCGGATGTTCTGGCCGGGCGGCCTTTCGGCGCGCCTGCTGGTCATCACCGCCGCGTTTGTCGCCGTTCTGGGCGCGCTCTTCGTGCCGCCGGCGCTGGCCGCCTTCGAGCGCCAGTGGCTGCTCGACCGGGTGCGCTCTGCGGAACTGGCGACCCTCGTCACCGATGCGGCCCCGGAGGGCTATCTCGACGAGGCGCGCTCCCGCGAGCTCCTGCGCGGCGCCGGCGTCGCCTGGGTGGCCATCGAGGACGACGGCATCCGCCGCCTGGTGCTGCAGGGCCCCAGGCTCGACCGCACGCCCTATGTGGTCGATGTGCGCGACCGGGCGCTGGCCTCCTGGCTGGCCGCGCCCTTCCAGACGCTCACCAGCGGTCGCGGCCGGATGGTGCGGGTGCTGGCCGAGCCCCGCTTCCGCGAGGCCGACTTCATCGAGATCGTCGCCCCCGACGCCGAGCTGAAGGCGGCGCTGACCACCTACCTGTGGCGCATCCTGGGCGTGACGCTGATCGTCGCCGGCGCCGTCGGGGGCCTGGTCTATCTCTCGCTCAACCTCTTCCTGGTTCGCCCGATGCAGCGGATCACGCTCTCCATGGAGCGCTTCCGCGCCGATCCCGACGATCCGCTGTCGCACATTCCGCCGTCGCACCGCCGCGACGAGATCGGCCGCGCCGAGCTGGAACTCGACCGCATGCAGGCCGACCTGCGCGCGGCGCTCAATTCCCGCGCCCGCCTGGCGGCGCTCGGCGAGGCGGTGGCCAAGATCAATCACGACCTGCGCAACATGCTGACCAGCGCCCAGCTGGCCTCTGAGCGCCTGGCGGCCATCGGCGACCCGCAGGTGGCCCGCGCCCTGCCGCGGCTGGAGCGGGCGCTGAACCGCGCCACGCGCCTCGCCACCGAGGTGCTGGCCTATGGCAAGACCGAGGAGGCCGCGCCCGAGGTCCAGCCGACGCCGCTCGCCCCCGCCCTGGAGGCGGCGGCCGAGGACGCCGGCCTCGATCCGGCCTCGGCGCGGCTGCAGGCGGAGGTCCCCGCCGGCGCCCAGGTGCTGGCCGACCCGGACCAGCTGCACCGGATCCTCGTCAACCTCATGCGCAACGCCCGCCAGGCGATCGCCAGCCAGGCGGGCCGCGAGGCGCCCGGCGTAGTCCGCGTGACCCTGGCCCAGGACGGCGAGGCCAGCCGCCTGCGGATCGCCGACGATGGCCCCGGCGTGCCGCCCAAGGCCCGCGAGCGCCTCTTCCAGCCGTTCGGTGGGTCGACCAATCCGGAGGGGGCGGGTCTGGGGCTGGCGATCGCCCGCGAGCTGGCGCACGGCCACGGCGGCGACCTGACGCTGGTCGAGACCGGGCCGGACGGCACGGTGTTCGAGCTGGTCCTGCCGGGCGCCCCGCCGCCGCTGAAGGGCCGCGCGCGGCCGAGATCGGGCGCGGCGGCCTAATCGAGGGCTAGCGCGAGCGCGCCTGGCCCTCGCGGCGCGGGTCGGCGGCGCCTTCCAGCCCGTTCGGGCCGACTCGCACCGCGTGCAGGCCCGAGCCCTCGGCCGAGCCGCCGCCGGTCAGGGTCACGCCCTTGGCGGCCAGCCCCTCCACGACGCCCGGCGCGAAACGGTCGAGCTCGGCGTTGGTCGGGGCGCCGCGGGCGATGACGTTGGGCAGGGCCAGGGCTTCCTCCACTCCCAGCTTCCAGTCGAGCAGGCCGACCAGGGCCTTCAGGTTATAGGCGAGGATCGCGTTGCCGCCCGGCGAGCCGACCGCCGCGACGAACCGACCCTGCCGGTCCAGCACGATCGCCGGCGACATCGACGAGCGCGGCCGCTTGCCGCCGGCCACGGCGTTGGCCGCCGGCGTCCCGTCGGCGTTGGCGGGCGCGAAGGAGAAGTCGGTGAGCTGGTTGTTGAGGAAGAACCCGCCGACCATCCGGCCGGAGCCGAAGATGCTCTCCACCGTGGTGGTCATCGAGACTACGTTCCCCCACCGGTCGACGATCACGAAGTGGGTGGTGCCGCCGGGCTCGCGCGTCGCATCGACGCCCACCTTCGGCGCCCCGCGCGGCGCGCCGTAGGTCGGCGCCGGGCCGCCGCCGCGCTCGGGCAGGGCCTTGGCGCGGGCGTCGAGATAGGCCGGCTCCAGCAGGCCCTCCACCGGC
>DASPLZ010000345.1:0-2418 GCA_035627295.1 Phenylobacterium sp.
AGGGCGAGCGCACCTCCGTCGCCAGCGTGCTCGACGAGCTCGCCCGTACGCTGGAACGTGTCTTCATGGACCGCGGCGTCGAGATCGACTGGCGGGCCGACGAGGACCTCTTCTTCCTCGGCGAGCGGCAGGATCTCCTGGAGATCGCCGGCAACGCCCTTGAGAACGCCTGCAAGTACGGCGACCGCCGCGTCCGCGCCGTCGCCGAGCCGACCGCGCCCAGCCGCTTCACTCTCAGGATCGAGGACGACGGCGAGGGCCTGCCGCCGGAGCGCTGGGACTTGGTGCTGCGTCGCGGCGCGCGGCTTGACGAAAGCGAGCCCGGCTCGGGCCTTGGACTCTCGATCATCGACGAACTGGCCCGCGCCTATGGCGGTTCTGTGAGCCTCGGCGCCGCCCAGCTTGGCGGCCTCCTGGTGAGCATCGACCTGCCGCGCGCCGCGCGCTGAAGGCTTCGGCATGGGTTAACTAATACCAAGTAACGCTGTTCGCGTTCGGCTCCGGCCGCAGAGTTGCTGATGTCCGCGTTGAAAGCCGAGAAACTCGAACTGGTCCGCGGGCTCGTCGCCCGCGCGCCTGATCGTGTGGTCCAGGGCCTGGAAGCAGCCTTGGCGGACGGGGGTGGGGCCCTGGCCCCGGTCTACGACATGGTCCGGCTGGAGGCGGCCGATCGCGCCCGGCGCAACGCGGTGCTCGGCCCGGCCGTGGCGCTCTGCCGCGCCGATGGGCACGAAGCCGACTGGCTGCGGTTCCCGCCGGCCGCTCTCAACCAAATCTGGGCGGGGATGAAGCGGGTTGCGCCTGACCTGCTGCTGCGGGCCGACGAGGCCCTGGCCGATCCGGAAGAGGCGCGCGCCGGACCGATCGACGCCCCCGCGCGGCTGGCGGCGCAGGAGCTGCGGGCCGCCCACCACCCCGAGTTCGCGGCGGCGGCGGCCGTCTGCAACGGCGTCCGTCCGAACGGCGCGGCCGAACTGGCCGCCTGCCTGGATCTTTCGCCTCTGGCGCGCAAGGCGATGGCGCAGCTGCCGCGCTGGATCAGCTTCATGGATGGCGAGCGCATCGCCGTGGCGCGCCTCCTCTGCCGGGATGCGGCCGAGATCGCCGACGACGCCGGCCCGCGCCTGTTCGAGATCCTGGCCGCCCAGCTGGCGGAGCCTTGGCGCATCCTGCGGGTGATTTCGGCGGTGATGGACCACCCGGGCGACACCTATTTCGCCGCCTCCGAGTTCGCCGGATTCGGCGACCGGGTGCTGGCGGCCATCGAGGCTGAAAGCGCCAAGGTCGCCGCCTTGCGCGCCCCACAGGGACCGGCCGCCGGCCGCGCCGCCGGCCTGGCCGCCGCCCAGGCGGTGCTGCTGCTGAGCGAGGTTGAGCAGGCCATCGAACTGGCCCGCGACGGCCCCTGGGGGCGCAGGGCGGCGAAGATCAAGCGCGGCCTGGCCGACGTGGCCGAGGCGCGCCTCAAGGAGATCGACGAGGCGGTGGCCGGGGCCTTGCCCTGCCAATCGGTGCGCGGCTCCCGGCTGCGCAAGGCCGAGCCGATCCTGCTGAACGAGCCGGACGAGGATCTGGTGGCCGGCGCGCTGACGCTCCTCACCTTCGCCCGCGAGACGCAGGGCTGCGCCAGCGCCGGCGGCTTCGCCTCGGTCCGCATGAAGGTCCTGGAACGCCTGGATCAGCGGCTGGACGCCTACGTTGAGGACGTGCTCGACCGGCTCCGCGAAGGCGAGGCCGGGATCGCCGATCTGGCCCGCGCCTATCTCGCGATCGCCGCCGACTTCTACACCCTGGCGCGCGACGAGAAGGCCGGCGACCTGGTGCGCCGGCGCATGGCCGCCGCGGTGTGACGTCTCACGGCCTCGCGCCGAGGCGCCCCTTGCGCTAAATGCGCGCCCATGTGGTTTCCGAAATCCCCGAAGGCGCGGCGGCGGCTGATGCTGCTGGCGGCCATCGCCCCGGTGCTGGCGCTGGCGGCCGGGCTGACCCTGTGGGGCATGCGGGATGCGATCTCGTACTTCTACACGCCGTCGCAGGCGCTGGCGGCCAATCCGCCGCCGGGCAGGGCGGTGCAGCTGGGCGGCCTGGTGCTGGGCGGTTCGGTGAAGAAGCTGGGAGACGGCCGGGTCGACTTCGTGGTCGCCGACCAGACGGCCGCCACTACGGTGAGCTACCGCGGCGACCTGCCGGATCTCTTTCGAGAGGGCCAGGGGATCGTCGCCGACGGCGCCTTCCGCCCCGACGGCGTCTTCGAGGCCAAGCGCGTGCTCGCCAAGCACGACGAGACCTACATGCCCAAGAATGTCGCGGACGCTCTGAAGGAACAGGGCGAATGGCGCGGCGACGGCGCGGCGCCGGCCTACGGCGGCGCGCGGTGAGGCGGCCTCTCCAAATCCTCCCCCGTGCAACGGGGGAGGG
>DASPLZ010000346.1:0-4121 GCA_035627295.1 Phenylobacterium sp.
CCATTCCTGAGCAGCCAGCGTCAGCGTCGCGTGATGGGCGCAGCCTACCGGCAGGCGCTGATGGACGCGGGCGGCCCGAAGCTGCGGGGCGCCGACGTCTCGCTACGCTGGTGGGACAAGGCCGCGCAGATCGCCCTCGAACCCGGGACGAGGCTCAGGCGGTTCGGCTTTATCCTCAGCAACACCGCGGGCCAGCCGATGTCGCGCGAGATCATTTCCCCCAACAAGAGCCTGTCGCCGCCACTGCTGCGGCGGATCGCCGATCAGCCCTGGCGGTCGGACCGGGGCAGCGCCCACGTCCGGGTGGCGATCCTGGTCGCCGGGGCGCCCGCGGACGCGCAGCCGGCCCGGCTCGCGACGGGCGAGCCGCCGCCGCTCGCGCTCAAGGCCAACGCTGGGCTGTCGTTCCGTGGCGTGACGGTGGGCGGTGAGGGTTTCGTACCGCCGGCGGCGGTCGCGCGCCGTCTCATGGGAACGCCCGGCGGCGGGGCGCTGCTGCGCCGGCTGGTCAACGGACGCGATCTCACCGGCCGTCCCCGGGACGCCTTTGTGATCGACGCCTTCGGCCTGGACGAGGCGCAGCTTCAGGCCCTGGCGCCGGAGGTCCATTTCTGGCTGCTGACCCATGCCAAGCCGGAGCGCGAGCAGAACGCGCGCAGGGGATATCGCGAGCGCTGGTGGCGCCTTGCCGAGGAGCGGCCCGACCTGCGGGCCGCCACCGCGGGTCAGTCCCGGTTCATCGTGACGCCGATGACCGCCAAGCACCGGGTATTCCATTTCCTCCCGGCCGAGGACCTGCCTGACCAGGGGCTGGTGTGCATCGCCTTGTCCGACGCCTACGCCCTCGGCGTGCTGTCGTCGCGGGCCCACCGGCTGTGGGCGCGGGCCATGGGCGGCAAGCTGGAGGACCGCCCGCGCTACAACAACTCGCTCTGTTTCGAGACCTTCGCCTGGCCTCAGGCCGACGCCTCGCGCCGGGCCGCCATCGGCCGCCTCGCCGAGGCGCTGGACGCGGCGCGCCGGCTGGCCCTGCAGCGGCGGCCGGACCTGACCTTCACGCAGCTCTACAATCTGCTGGATCAATCGGGTTCGGACCCGCCGCGGGTCGCCCAGCTGCGCCGCGAGGCGCGCGTGGAGGACATCGCCGAGCTGCACCTGCGGCTCGACGCCGAAGTCGCCGCCGCCTACGGATGGCCCGCCGACCTTGCCGAGCCCGAGGTGGTCGCCGCGCTCCGTCGCCTGAACCGGGATCGGAAGGCGGCGGAAGGCGACGGCGTGTTCCAGAAGCCGGACGGCGGAATCGCCCGGGCGCTCACGGGCGAAACGCTGCCCCTGCCGCTCGCCTGGTCGCCGCCGCCGATGCCCGATCTTCCGCAAGCACCCAGCGAGGCGTCCTCGAGGCTGCTCGGGGTGCTTCGGCGGGCGGGGCGACCGCTGTCGCACACCGACCTCGGCCGGGAGTTCGCGGGAGGTTCGCAGTCGCCCGTACGCGAACGCATCCGGCGGTCGCTGTCGAGCCTGCACCGGGCGGGATACATCGAGCGCACCCTGGACGGGCGCTGGTTTGCGCCGCTCCGACTCAGTGACCGCGCCGCCTAGAGCGGGTTGGCTTCAGGTGGAATCGCCACCTGAACCTAACCCGCTCAAGAGTCCAAAGTTTAGAGCGCGTTAGCCGGCGGAACCGGCTGCCACTTCCGCCTAACGCGCCGCCTAGATCGTCCCCACCGTCTTCAGCCGCGCCTTGGGGTGGACCTCGTTCTGGCTCATCACCGGGGTTTGGCCGCGGAAGCGTTCGATGATCGAGCGGACGTAGGGGCGGATCATCGGGCTGGTGAGCAGCACGGCCGCGTCGCCGGCGATGGCGGCGCGCTCGAAGGTCTCGCGCACGCCGCGGATGAACTCCTGCAGGCGCGAGGGGGCCAGCGCCAGCTGCTTGTCCTCGCCGGGGCCGATCAGGGCCTCGGCGAAGGCGGCCTCCCACTCCGGGGTCAGGGTGACGATGGGCAGGGCGCCGTCGTCGCCGCGGTAGGCGAAGGAGAGCTGGCGGGCCAGGCGGCCGCGCACGTGCTCGACGATCTGGGTGACCGAGCCGGTGTGCGGGGCGATCTCGCCGATCCCCTCCAGGATGGTCGGCAGGTCGCGGATCGAGACCCGCTCGCGCAGCAGGGCCTGCAGCACGCGCTGCACGGTGGCGGCGCTGGCCACATTGGGGATCAGGTCCTCGACCAGCTTCTTCTGCTCGCCCGGCAGGTCCTTCAGCAGCTTCTGGACCTCGGCGTAGGAGAGCAGGTCCGCCATGTTGTCCTTGAGGATCTCGGTCAGGTGGGTGGTCAGCACCGTGGCCGGGTCGACGATGGTGTAGCCGCGGAAGGTGGCCTCCTCGCGGTAGGACTCGTCGATCCAGGTGGCGGGCAGGCCGAAGGCGGGCTCCTTCATGTGCTCGCCGGGCAGCTCCACCTGGCCGCCGCGCGGGTCCATGGCCATCAGGTGGTGCAGGCGCACCTCGCCCTGGCCGGCCTCCATCTCCTTGATGCGGATGGCGTAGCCCTGGGAGGGGAGGCGCATGTTGTCGAGGATGCGGACCGCCGGCATGACGAAGCCGTACTCGGCCGCCAGCGTGCGGCGGAGCGCCTTGATCTGGTCGGTGAGGCGGCGGCCCTCCAGGTCGTTGATCAGGCCGAGGAGGCCGTAGCCGAGTTCGATCTTCACGTCGTCGATGGCCAGCGCGTTGCTGATCGGCTCCTCGGGCGCCTCGATCGGCGCGGCGGCGGCCGTGGCCTCGGCGGCGTCGCTGACGACCTTGGCGTCGGCGTCGGTGGAGCGTCGCCAGGCCAGCACGCCGGAGCCGATGGAGAGCGCCAGGAACGGGACGATCGGCATGCCGGGGATCAGGGCGATGACGCCGGAGGCCGCCGAGACCATGCCGAGGCTGATCGGGTTCATGGCCAGCTGCGCGACCAGGGCCTTGTCCGCCGAGCCCTCGACGCCCGCCTTGGAGACCAGGAAGCCGGCGGCGATGGAGATGATCAGCGCCGGGATCTGGCTGACCAGGCCGTCGCCGATGGTCATGATGGTGTAGGTCGTGCTGGCCTGGCCGAGCGGCAGGTCGTGCTGCAAGACGCCGATGCAGATGCCGCCGATGATGTTGATGAAGACGATGATCAGCCCGGCGACGGCGTCGCCGCGCACGAACTTGGAGGCGCCGTCCATGGCGCCGAAGAAGGTCGACTCCTGCTCCAGCTCGCGGCGGCGCAGCTTGGCCTCGTCCTCGGTGATGATGCCGGCCGAGAGGTCGGCGTCGATGGCCATCTGCTTGCCGGGCATGGAGTCCAGCGTGAACCGGGCGGCGACCTCGGCGATGCGGGTGGAGCCCTTGGTGATGACCACGAAGTTCACCACCACCAGGATCGCGAAAACGATCAGGCCGATGATGAAGCTGCCGCCCATCATCAGGGCGCCGAAGCTCTCGATGATCTTGCCGGCCCCGTGCGTGCCCTCGTGGCCGTGGGAAAGGATCAGCCGCGTGGAGGCGATGTTGAGGCCGAGCCGGTAGAGGGTGGCGACCAGCAGCACCGTCGGGAAGGCGGTGAAGTCCAGCGGCCGCTTGATCAGCAGCGAGGTCATCAGGATCAGCACCGCGCCGGTCAGCGAGACGGCCAAGAGGGCGTCCAGCATGAACGCCGGGATCGGCAGGATCAAAAGGACGACGATGCCGATGACGCCGATCGCCAGCGCCACCTCGCCGCGGAACATCCGGCCGATCAGGGCGCGGGGCGACTGGCCGGAGCCCTGGGCGGGATTGATGAGGCCGATGTCAGCCATGGGCCCGGCTCAACTTGAAGTATGCCTCATATCGTGATACCAAAGCGACCACCGGGCGGAGGGGCGCGTGGCGATCAGGAGCTTTCGCGACGCGCGCGCCGAGCGGCTGTTTCTGGGCGAGCATCCCGGCAAGGGCTTTCCGGCCGACCTGATGCGCGTCGCGCGTCGAAAGTTGAAGATGTTGAACCAGGCGCGCAGCTTGGGCGACCTCCTCCGGCCGCCGGGCAACCGGCTCGAGGCCCTGTCCGGCGCACGTCGCGGACAGCATTCGATCCGGGTGAACGACCAGTTCCGCATAT
>DASPLZ010000347.1:0-5837 GCA_035627295.1 Phenylobacterium sp.
GCGGTGGTCTCCGGCGTCGGCACCGGCGGCACCCTGACCGGCGTCGGCCAGGTGCTGAAGGCCAGGAAGCCCTCGTTCAAGATGGTGGCCGTCGAGCCGGAAGCCTCCCCCGTGCTCTCCGGCGGCGCGCCCGGGCCGCACAAGATCCAGGGCATCGGCGCCGGCTTCGTGCCGGCCAACGTCGACCGCGGGGTGATCGACGAGGTGATCCAGGTCTCCAACGACGACAGCTTCGCCATGGCCCGCAAGGCGGCCAAGGTGGAGGGCATCCCGGTGGGCATCTCCTCCGGCGCGGCCCTGGTGGCGGCCTTCGACCTCGCCAGCCGCGACGAATGGGCCGGCAAGCAGATCGTCGCCATCATCCCGAGCTTCGCCGAGCGCTATCTCTCGACGGCCCTCTTCGAAGGCCTTTGAGCGAACGCACAGACGTCTTCGACGCGGCCAAGCGCTCGGCGGTGATGCGCCGGGTGAAGGGCAAGGGGACGACGCCGGAACTGAAGGTCCGGCGCCTGCTCACCCGCCTCGGCGCCCGCTACCGCCTGCACCGCAAGCACCTGCCCGGCTCGCCGGACATCGTGCTGCCGGGACGCAGGCTGGCGATCTTCGTGCACGGCTGCTTCTGGCACGGCCACGACTGCGCGCGCGGCGCGCGGGTCCCCAAGGCCAACCGCGACTACTGGGTGGCCAAGGTGGAGCGCAACCGGGCGCGCGACGCGCGCAACCTGGAAGCCCTCGCCGGGCAAGGGTGGCGGGTCGAGACGATCTGGGAGTGCGAGATGAGGGATGAGGCGGCGCTCTCCGCCCGTCTTGAGACGCTTTTGACGGCACGCCCGCCTCACGGCTAAGCTTCGCCGATAGGTTGATCGATATTTCGAGCATAACGACGAAGGGAGGGCCACGTGAGCCCGAGAAACCTGCTCGTCATCCTCTACGTGCATGACATGGCGCGGGCGGTGGCGTTCTACCGGGACGGTATCGGGCTGGAGGTGGCGACCGAGTCGCCGGGATGGTCGCTGCTCCGCTGCGGCGACGCCTCGGTCGGCCTGCACCACATCCACAGCGGCGTCACCGAACGGCCGGCGCCTTACGCGGGGCTGAACCTGGAGGTTGACGACCTCGACGCGGCCATCGCCAAGGCCGTGGAGCACGGCGCCACCCTGACGGAGATCCGCGAGCCGGAGCCGCGCGTGCCGGTGCGGCTGGGCGTGCTGGTGGACCCGGACGGCAACGGCTTCGAACTGCGTCGCCAGCTCGGCTGAGCGGTCAGGCCGGCTCAACCACGACCTCGGTCTTCACCGAATTGGCGATGAAGCAGGCCTCGTGCGCGGCGTGGTGCAGTTCGGCCAGCCGGGCGGCGTCCGGCGACGCGCCGGTCCATTCCACGCGAGGCCGCAGGGTGACGCGGGTCATCACCTCCTGGCCGGCGGCGTTCCGGCCCATGACGCCCTCGGCCTCGTCGGTATAGGCGGCGGCGACAAAGCCCGCCTCGCGGGCTTTGTGCAGAAACCAGAGCATGTGGCAGTTGGCCAGGGAGGCGGTGAACAGCTCCTCAGGGTCCACCGCCGCCTCCACCGACCAGGGCAGGGGCACCACGTGCGGCGAGGCGGAGGCGGGCACGATGAGGCCGCCGTCGAAGGTCAGGGTGTGGCCGCGGCTGTAGCGGCCGCGCAGGAAGTCCTCGCCGTCCCGCAGCCGCCAGTCGACGCGGGCGAGGTAGGCGGCCACCTCAGAACGCCTCGGCGTCCAGCGCCATCATGGTGGCGGCGCCGGTCTTCAGCTTGGCCAGGTGCGCGGTGGTCTCCGGCAGCACGCGCTCGACATAGTAGCGGGCGGTGACCAGCTTGGCGGCGTAGTAGGGGTCGTTGTCCCCCGCCTTGGCCAGCGCGACCTTGGCGATCTGCGCCCACATGTAGGCCAGCGCCGTCAGGCCGAAGAGGTGCATGTAGTCGGTGGAGGCCGCGCCGGCGTTGTCGGGGTCGGCGAGGCCGTTCTGCATCAGCCACATAGTCGCCTCCTGCAGCTGCGCCTTGGCCTCAGCCAGCCTGTCGACGAACGGCTTCATCTCCTCGGAGGTCTCGGCGTCCACGAAGGCGTCGACCTCGGCGAAGAAGGTCATGGCCGCCCGGCCGCCGTCCGCCGCCAGCTTGCGGCCGACCAGGTCGAGGGCCTGCACCCCGTTGGTGCCCTCGTAGATCAGGGCGATGCGGCAGTCGCGCAGGTACTGGCTGACCGGGAAGTGCTCGGTGAAGCCCGAGCCGCCGTGCACCTGCATGGCGTCCGAACAGACCTTGAAGCCGCGGTCGGTGAGGAAGCCTTTCACCACCGGCGTCATTAGGGCCATGTAGTCGCGGCCCTTCTGGCGGACGGCCTCGTCCTCGCTGGCGTGGGCGAGGTCGCCGTGCAGGGCGGTCCAGAAAAGGAAGGCCCGGCCGCCCTCGATCACCGCCCTGGCGTCCATCAGCATCCGCCGCACGTCGGGGTGAACGATGATCGGATCGGCCGGCCCGTCCGGGTTCTTCGGCCCGGTGAGCGAGCGGCCCTGCAGGCGCTCCTTGGCGAAGCTCGCAGCCGCCTGGTAGGCGGCTTCCGCCTGGGCGATGCCCTGCATGCCGACGCCGATCCGCGCCTCGTTCATCATCACGAACATCAGGCGAAGGCCCTGGTTCTCCTCGCCGACCAGCCAGCCCCGCGCCTCCTCGTGGCGGATCACGCAGGTGGCGTTGCCGTGGATGCCCATCTTCTCTTCCAGGCCGTCGCAGAAGACGCTGTTGCGCTCTCCCGGCTTGCCCTCGGCGTCGGGGATGAACTTCGGCACGATGAAGAGGCTGATGCCGCGCGTGCCGGCCGGCGCGCCCTCGATGCGGGCCAGCACCAGGTGGACGATGTTCTCGGTGAGGTCGTGCTCGCCGCCGCTGATCCAGATCTTCTGGCCGCTGATGCGGTAGCTGCCGTCGCCCGCCGGCACGGCCTTGGTGCGCAGCAGGCCGAGGTCCGTGCCGCAGTGCGGCTCGGTCAGGTTCATGGTCCCGCCCCACTCGCCGGAGACCAGCTTGGGCAGGTAGAGCGCCTTCAGCTCATCGGAGCCGCCGTTGAGCAGCGCCGAATAGGCCCCGTGCGTCAGCCCCGGATACATCGAGAAGGCCATGTTGGCCGCCGAGCTCATGTCGGAGAACGCCAGGTTCACCACATGCGGCAGGCCCTGGCCGCCGTAGGCCGGCTCGGCGCCCAGCGCCGGCCAGCCGCCCTCGACGAGCTTGGCGTAGGCCTCCTTGAAGCCCGCCGGCGTCCTCACCGTATGGTCCGGGCTCCAGGCGCAGCCCTCCTTGTCGCCCACCGGGTTCAGCGGCGCGAGCACCTCGGAGGTGAAACGCGCCGCCTCCTCGAGGATTTGTCCGACCACGTCCATCGACGCCTCGGAGAAGCCCGGCAGGTTGGCGTAGCGGCCGATGTCCAGCCACTCGCCGAGGATGAACTGATAGTCGCGAACCGGCGGTGTGTAGGTCATGCCGCCTTGCTAGAGCGCGTCAGGCGCAAGTGGAAGCCGTCCTGGCGGCTGGCGCGCTCCATTCCCTTGAGGTCTCAGTGGTGGTGGGCGCCGTCGAGCCGCTCGCGCAGCACCTTGTTATAGGCCTCCGCGCTCGGCAGCAGGTCCGGCCGGGTGGCGGCCAGCATCTCTTCGAGCCGCTGCACCGACTCCCGCAGGGTTTCGATGGCGCCGTCGATGTCCTCGCGCTGGCTCTCCAGCGCCACGATCCGCTCGCGGAACTTGACCAGCATCTTGGCCGACTGCTGGGCGTTGCCGTCGTTGACGTCGTAGAGATCCATGATCTCGCCGATCTCGTTCAGCGACAGGCCCACGCGCTTGCCGCGCAGGATCATGATCAGCCGCGCCCGGTCCTTGTAGGAATAGACCCGGTTCATCCCGTCGCGCGCGGGGGTCAGCAGCCCCTTGTCCTCATAGAAGCGCAGGGCGCGCGGGGTGACTTTGAACTCCAGGCAAAGCTGGCGGATGGTGAAGGTGCGGTTCAGGCGCCGCAGGTCGCTCGGCATGGTCGCCTCCCTAAGGCTGTTGTCCGGCGACGACCATGTATTCCTTTGACGTAAACGTCAACCTGACCCGTTGACGTGTGCGTAAGCACAACCCCGTGAACGCAATTTATGCGTGTGGTTGGTGGAAAGGCCGCCTTAAGCATGTTTCGGTCGCGCGCCGCTTGGGAGGGGGACGGGCATGACGGCGAACGATCTGATGGAGCTGACGCCCGTCCTGATCCTTTGCGGCATCCTCGGCCTGGCCACCGCCGGCGCGGCCTTCCGCGGCGGCGCGGCGGAGCACACCGGCGTGGTCATCTTTAGCCTCGCCTGGATGGCCGCGCTGATCGTGGACATGCTGCTGCCCGCCGGCCAGTCGGCCTGGCCGCTGCTGATGATGGACCTGGGCCTGTTGCTCGGGCTGATCGGCCTGGCCTGGAAGTCGCCGAGGCCCTGGCCGGTCTGGGCGGCCGGCTTCCAGCTCCTCTCGATCGCGATCGGCGGGGCCTATCTGATGCGGCCGGACCAGGTCGGCCTGCCGGCCTACTGGACCGCCTCCGAATGGGCCGGCTACGCCGCCGCCGCCTGCCTGGCGGTCGGGGCCTGGATGGGCGACCCGCGGCCGCAGGAAGAATAGGTTTACATTCCTACGTCCTAGGCCTATTTTCCTTCCGCCGAGGTTGGAGGCTTGCTTGGCCGCCCTGTCGCATCATGAGGTCTGGTCGGCGATCGACGCGCTCGCGGCGCGGTTCGACATGACGCCCTCGGCCCTGGCCAAGGTGGCGGGCCTGGATCCCACCAGCTTCAACCGCTCCAAGCGCTTCACCGGCGAGGCGGACACGCGCCCCCGCTGGCCGACCACCGAGAGCCTGGCCAAGATCCTTTCGGCCACCGGCGTCAGCTTCAGCGAGTTCGCCGCCCTGGCCGACGGCGGCCAGCCGCCCCGCCCGCGCGGCGTGCCGCTGATCGGCTTCGCCCAGGCCGGCTCCGACGGCTTCTTCGACGACGCCGGCTTCCCGGTCGGCCAGGGCTGGGACGAGGTGGGTTTCCCTGGCCTCGCCGAGGAAGGCGTCTACGCCCTGGAGATCGCCGGCGACTCCATGGCCCCGGTCTATCGCGACGGCGACCGCATCGTGGTCTCCCCCACCACCGAACCGCGCCGCGGCGACCGGGTGGTGGTCAAGACGATCGACGGCGAGGTGATGGCTAAGGAACTGGCGCGCATCACCGCCAAGCAGGTGGAGCTGAAATCCCTCAACGCCGCCTATGAGGACCGGGTGATCGAGCGCAAGGACCTCGCCTGGATCGCCCGCATCCTCTGGGCCAGCCAGTAGCCTATCTACATCGCTGCACGGCCTTGCGTGGTTCGAGACGCGGCTTCACCGCTCCTCACCACTATCTCTGCGCTACAAAGTCGGTCATCCTGAGGAGCCCGCGTAGCGGGCGTCTCGAAGGACGCAGGGCCTGTCCACGCACCTCAAGTCAGCCCCTCGGTAGCCTTGGCTTGAATCACCCCCTAAACCTGCGGTCGCAATGGCTTCCTCCGCCGCGCCGCCGCCGCTCGACGACCGCCCGCTGGCGCCGGGGCTCTATGTGGTGGCCACGCCCATCGGCAACCTGCGCGACATCACTCTCAGAGCCCTCGACGTGCTCGCCCAGGCCGATCTGGTGCTGGCCGAAGACACCCGCGTCACCGGCAAGCTGCTACGCGCCTTCGGCCTTTCGGCCAGGCTGGAGCGCTATGACGAGCACGGGGCCGAGCGCACCCGGCCGAAAGCCCTGGCGGCCTTGGCGCAGGGCGCGAAGGT
>DASPLZ010000348.1:0-16129 GCA_035627295.1 Phenylobacterium sp.
ACTGTTGCCGGCCCGTGGCGATCGCCTCGCCGTCGACGTTGGGCATGGACTTGCCGATGATGCGATAGGCCTTGGGGTCCTTCAGCGGCACGGAGGCGAGCTCCGGCGGCGCCAGCGTGGCGCAGCGCTGCGCCAGGGCGCCGTAGGCCAGGGTCCGGCCGCTGGCCGCGTGGCGCACAACGCCCGGCGTGGTGTCGCACTCGCCGACCGGGCAGCTCCAGGTCTGGGAGGCGGCAGTGAGCAGCATCTGGCGCCCGGCCGAGCCGACGCGGCGCAGCTCGTCCCAGTGCAGGGGCGTGGCCATGCTGCCGCCGGCGAACTGGCGGCCGTAGAGCGAGGCGTCGGCCATCGCCTGCTCGACCCGCACCTTCTCCCAGTCGGCGTCCAGCTCCTCGGCGATCAGCATCGGCAGCATGGTCTTGATGCCCTGGCCGATCTCCGGGTTCTTGGCGACGATGGTCACCCAGCCGTCGGGGGCGATCTTCACATAGGTGTTGAGCGCGGCGGGGGCTGCCGCCTGGGCCGCGCCCTTGCTGGCCAGGCTGAAGCCGAGCAGGAGGCCGCCGCCCGTGGCGGCGCCGGCGCGCAGGAAGGTGCGGCGGGAGGTGGCGAAGGCGTCCTTGAGAGGTTCGATGCCCATGCTCAGGCCTCCCGGCTGTCGGCGACGGGCAGGCCGGCGGCCTGCTTGATCGCCGCGCGGATGCGCGTGTAGGTGCCGCAGCGGCAGAGGTTGCCGCTCATCTCCTCGTCGATGTCGGCGTCGGTCGGCTTCGGCTTGGCGGCCAAGAGGGCGGCGGCCGACATGATCTGGCCGGCCTGGCAGTAGCCGCACTGCGGAACGTCGCGGGCGATCCAGGCGGCCTGCACTTTCTTGCCGACGGGCGTCTGGCCCACCGCCTCGATGGTGGTGACCTCGCCGGTCACCGCCGAGATGGGGGTGACGCAGGCGCGCACCGGCTCGCCGTCGATGTGCACCGTGCAGGCCCCGCAGAGCGCCGCCCCGCAGCCGAACTTGGTCCCTTTCAGGTCGAGCTCGTCGCGCAGCACCCAGAGCAGCGGCATCTCGCCGTCGACATCGACGGTGCGCCCCTGCCCGTTCACCTGGATCGTATAGGCCATGCGCACTCCCCGTCGCCTGATCGGGGAACCATACGGCCAAGGCGGCCGGCTTGTCAGCTTGCGATCAGTTCATCTTCGCTCGCGCGGGGCGGCCGGCGCGCCGGCGGAGCCAGCAGCAGCACGGCGGCGCCCGCGAGCGCCGAGGCCAGCGAGCCCAGCAGCACGCCGATCTTCACCTCGTCCTGCAGGGTCACCGAGCCCGGGAAGGCCAGCAGGCCGATGAACAGGCTCATGGTGAAGCCGATCCCGCAGAGCAGCGAGACGCCGTAGACCTGGGCGATGGAGGCGTTCTCCGGCCAGTCGGCCAGCTTCAGCTTCACGGTGATCCAGGCCGCCGCGAAGACGCCGGCCTGCTTGCCGAGGAAGAGGCCCGCCGCCACGCCCATGGTCACCGGCGCGACGATCTGCGCCCAACCGATTCCGGCCAGCGAGACGCCGGCGTTGGCGAAGCCGAACACCGGCACGATCAGGAAGCCCACCCAGGGCGCCAGGGCGTGCTCCAGCCGGTGCAGCAGCGAATGGGCGTGGTCGGGGCCGGCGGGCGACCGGTCGAGCGGGATGACGAAGGCCAGCGCCACTCCGGCCAGGGTGGCGTGGACCCCCGACTTCAGAACGCAGACCCAGAGCACCGCGCCCAGGACCAGGTAGAGCCAGAGCCGCCGGACCCTGAACCGGTTCAGCCCCGCCAGAACCGCCAGCACCGCCGCGGCGGCCGCAAGCCAGAGCATGGAAAGCTCGGCGGTGTAGAAGGCGGCGATGATCAGCACGGCGCCCAGGTCGTCGAGGATGGCGAGGGCGGTGAGGAAGATCTTCAACGACACCGGCGCCCGCTTGCCCAGCAGGGCCAGCACGCCAAGCGCGAAGGCGATGTCGGTCGCCGCCGGCGTCGCCCACCCCGCCAGGGTCTCGGGCGTTCGGGCGTTGAACGCCACATAGATCAGCGCCGGGACCGCCATGCCGCCCAGCGCCGCCACCCCCGGCAGCGCGCGCTTCGGCCAGGTGGCCAGCTGCCCGTCCATCAGCTCGCGTTTGATCTCCAGCCCGACCAGCAGGAAGAACACCGCCATCAGGCCGTCGTTGATCCAGTGCAGCAGGTTCAGCGGCCCGAGGTAGGTCTTCAGCGCGCCGAAGTAGGCGTCCGACGCCGGCGAATTGGCCACAATCAGCGCCACCGCCGCGGCCGCCATCAGCACGATCCCGCCCGACGCCTCGCTGGCCATGAAGCGCCGCAGGGCGGAGGGGCGGCTGGAACGGCGGGCTGGCATGGGCCCTGTGTCTAGCCCGCGTCGCGGCGGGATTGAACCGCCCCTGTCACGCCACGGCCACGGAACGGTCAAGCTCTAGGGGCGCTATGACCGGCGATGAAGACGCGCCCCGCCCATCGGCATAGCACCCAGCGCCTGCGGGTCGGCCTCAGGGCGCGGCTGCGGGCGCTCTATCATGGGCATTCACACGAAGCGGTGCGCTTTCGCCTCAGCGTCATCGCGCTCGACATCCTGATCATCGGCTTCTTCATCGGCGGGCCGTTCCTGCGCGGCACCCCGCTCTACCTGCCGGTGGACTACGCCATCGCCGCCCTCCTCGCGCTCGACCTCGGCGCACGGGCCTACGCCTTTCCCAGCCGGCGGCGCTGGATCCGCCAGCCCATCGTCTGGGTGGACCTCTTCATCCTGGCCACCCTGCTCCTGCCGCAATGGTTCTACGCCTTCGCCTTCCTGCGGGTCTTGAGGCTCTGGACCCTCTTCCACTCGGAGTTCTTCTGGCGGACCATCGGCCGCCGCTTCAACGAAAGCCGCTGGGAGGACGTGGCCAAGTCGCTGGCCAACCTCGTGACCTTCGTCTTCGTGATGACCGGCTTCGTCTACGCCGTCTTCGGCCGGCGGCACCCGGACGTGAACGGCTATGTCGACGCGCTCTACTTCACCATCTCGACCCTGACGACGACCGGTTTTGGCGACATCACCCTGCCCGGCACGGCCGGCAAGCTGATCTCCGTGATCACCATGGTGGCCGGCATCACCCTGTTCGTCGGCCTCGCCCAGTCGCTGATGCGGCCGCACAAGGTGCGCTTCCCCTGCCCGACCTGCGGCCTCGCCCGGCACGACCCGGACGCCGTGCATTGCAAGGCCTGCGGTCAGATCCTCAACATCCCGAACGCGGAGTGAGCTACTTCAGGGTCTTCAGGTGGGCGATCAGCGCCTTGCGCTGGGCGGGATTGGCCACCTTGAGCACCATCCGCGAGCCAGGGGCGAAGGTGGTCGGCCCGGCGAGATAGGCGTCGAGCGCCGCGTCGCTCCAGGTCCCGCCCTTGGCCGTCAGGGCCGCGGAATACTTGTAGCCCGGCCGGCTCGCGACCTTGGCCCCCGCCACGCCCTTCAGCGCCGGCCCGGCGGGCGTCGAGGCCGCGCCGTGGCACATGCGGCACTGGCTGGCGAACAGCCTGGCGCCGTCGGGCGCCTGGGCCGCGGCTGGCGTACCCGCCAGCGCCGCCATGCCGATCATCGTCGCCAGCGCCCGCATGTCGCCTCCGTCTCGCATCGCGACCATCCACCACAGGGGGCTGGACGGACGCAAGGGCGCCCGTGATTCTCATCGCCGGCCAGACAGGACTGGCCGAAGAGGGCGGATGCATGACGTCCCATGACGACGAGGTGCTGGTGGTGGGCGCCGGGATGGCCGGCCTGTTCGCCGCCCTGAGCCTGGCCCCCACCGGCCGCCGCATCCTGGTGCTGGAGCGCGACGGCCCGCCGCCGGAGGGCGACGCGGACCAGGCCTTCGAGACCTGGCATAGGCGCGGCGTCGGTCACCTGCGCCACAGCCACGCCTTCCTGGCGCGCCTGCGGACCGTCATCCGCGACGAGCACCCGCAGCTCCTGGCCGACCTCATGGCCGCCGGATGCCGCGAGATCGGCTTTTCCGACATGCTGACCGAGCAGCACAAGCCGGCCTATCGGCCCGAGCCCGAGGACGCCGACCTCGTCATCCTCACCAGCCGCCGGACCACCCTGGAGCTGGTCATGCGCCGCTACGTCGAGCGCCTGCCCAATGTCGAACTGCGCCCCGGCGTCTGGGCGCGCCGCCTGCTGCTGGAGGACGGCCCGCCGCCGAAGGTGCGCGGCGTCCTGGCCGAGACCGCCGAGGGCGAGGTGGAGATCCCGGCGACCGTCGTGGTCGACGCCGCCGGCCGCACCTCCCAGTTGGTCGAACAGCTCATCGAGGCCGGCGCGGCCATCGAGGAAGAGAGCGAGACCGCCGGCATCCTCTACTTCACCCGCCACTACCGCCTGCGGCCGGGCGCGAGCGAGCCGCCGCGCGGCAAGCGGCCGGCCTCCGGCGACCTCGGTTACCTGAAGTTCGGCGTCTTTCCCGGCGACGGCGGCTGTTTCTCGATCACCATCGCCGTGCCGGAGATCGAGATGGAGCTGCGCCAGTCCATCGTGCGGCCGGAAACCTTCGACGCCGTCTGCCGCGAGATGCCGGGCCTCGTCCCTTGGCTCGCGCCCGACGTCTCCGAGCCGGTCAGCAAGGTGTTCGGCATGGGCGATCTGCACAGCCGCTGGCGCGAGTTCGCGCCGAGGGGCGAAGCGGCGGCGTACGGCTTCTTCCCGATGGGCGACGCCCTGGTCCGCACCAACCCGCTCTACGGCCGCGGCTGCTCCTTCGCGGCGGTCCAGGCGGGCCTGCTGCGCGCCGCCCTCGACGAGACCCCGTTCCCCGGCGAGCGCCTGACCACCTACGCCCGGCTGATCCGCGAGGAGCTGCGCCCCTACTACCTCGACATGCGCCGCCAGGACCGCGCCGCCATCCGCCGGGCCCGCCAGGCGCTGACCCCGAACCACCGCTCGACCCTGCGCTCGAGGATGCTGAAGAGCTTCGCCGAGGACGGGGTCGCCATCGCCGTCCGCTCGGACGTGGCGCTGATGCGCGCGGCCATGCGCGGCTTCCACATGCTGGAGCACCCCTCCGCCTGGCTGAAGCGGCCGGAGAACATGGCCAAGGTCCTGCGCCACTGGGCGACGCCCAGGGCCGCCAAGGCCGACGCCTATCCGCTGAAGCCGGGGCCGGCCCGCAGCGAGCTGATGGCGGCCGTCGGCCTCGACGCCTCGGCGGACCTGCTGCCGGCCGCCTAGTTCGGTTCGGTCGGCCCGGAGAACAGCCCGCCCTGGGCCATCTGGTCGCGCATCGCCTCGGGGTTCAGGGTCGCGGCCTTGTCCAGCTCGACGATCTCCGGCGGCACGTACCAGTGCAGCTTGTCGGAGTGGTAGGCCTCCCAGACCACCTTCGCCACCTCGACCGGCGGGATGGCGCGCCACATGCCGTCCTTGGGCGCCATGGCCGCCGCGCCCGGGGGCAGGATCGGCGTGTCGATCAGCCCCGGCAGCACGTCGGCGGCGCGCACGCCATAGGCCTTGAACTCCACCGCCAGCGCCTCGGTCAGCCCCTTCACCGCATGTTTGGTGGCCGAATAGACGGCGATGTTGGCCATCCCATAGGTGGCCGAGGACGAGGAGGTGGTGAAGCACATCGATCCCGGCGTCGCCCGCAGCATCGGCAGCGCCGCATGGATGCCGATCAGCACGCCCACGAAGTTCACCTGCACCACCGCCAGCGCGTCCTCGAACGGCTGGTCGGCGAAGGGCCCGCCGCGGCCGATGCCGGCGTTGTTGTAGAGCAGGTCGAGCTTGCCGCCCGTGGCCTCGCCGAAGGCGGCCAGCGCGGCTTGGTAGTCGGCCCGGTCGGTCACATCCAGCCGGCGGACGAGACAGTTCTCCGCGCCGAGGTCGGCCTGAAGGCTCTTCAGCCCCTCCTCGTTGACGTCATAGCCGCCGACGAACCAGCCCTTGTCAGCGAAGAGCCTGGCCGTCTCGCGCCCCATGCCCGAGGCCGCGCCGGTGATGAAGATGGCCTTTCGCCCGTTCGCCTGTCCCATAGCCTTAGTCCGCGAATGTCGGGCTGCGCTTCTGCATATTGGCCATCACCGCCTCGACCTGGTTCGGCGAGCCGATCAGCGCCCCCTGCTCGCGGCTCTCGGCCAGCAGCACCGCGTGCTGGTCCCCCTCGGCGGCGAGGTTGAGCAGGCGCTTGTTCGCCCGGATCGCATGCGGGTTCTTGGCCGCGATCTCCGCCGCCAGGGCCAGGGCCTCGGCCCGCGGGTCGTCGCAGACGCGGGTGGCCAGGCCGAGCTGGAGCGCCTCGCGCCCCTCGAAGATGCGGCCGGTGTAGGTGAGCTCGCGAGCGATGTCATCGCGCACCAGGGTGCGCAGCAGGACCATGCCGGCCATGTCCGGCACCAGCCCCCACTTGATCTCCATCACCGCCATGCGCGCGTCGGGCGTGACGAACCGCAGGTCCGCCCCCAGCGCCAGCTGGAAGCCGCCGCCGAACGCCACCCCATGCACCGCGGCGATCACCGGCACGGGGATCTCGCGCCAGACCATCACCGCATGCTGCGCGCGGTTGGAGCCGCCCGGCGTGCGGTCGCGGGTCAAGAGGGCGTCCCCGGCGTTCGCGTCGCGCTGGCGCCGCTCGCCGGACGCCATCTGGCCGAAGCTGCCCATGTCGAGCCCGGCGCAGAAGGCGCGGCCCTCGCCGGAGAGCACCACGGCGCGCACGCCCGCCTCGGTCTTCAGCCGCTCGCCTGTCTCGACCAGCGCCCCGAACATGGCGTCGTCGAGGGCGTTCATCTTGTCGACGCGGACCAGGCGGACATCGGCCACGCCGTCCTTGATCTCGACTTGCACCCGGTCGTTCATGGCGTCCTCCCTGACGTTTCGCCGACAGTGGAGCGCCGGACGCTGCGGCAATCAACCGAAGGGCACGACCTTGTTGTCCGCGTCATGGCCGATGTCGGCGCGGCCGAGGTAGGGGATGCCCGAGCGCGCGCACCAGTAGCGGGCGACCTCCTCCTCCGAGAGCCCGAAGTCCGGGTCGTTCTCGGGAATCTGCGAGCAGCGGCCCAGGCGGACGCCGGCGACCTTGCGGATGTTCGGGTTGCTGGTGATCTGAAACAGCAGCCGGTCGATGCGGTACATGTATTCCGACACCTCCTCCAGCATCAGCACATGGCCCGAAAGGTCCGGCTCCAGCGGCGTGCCGATCAGGCTGGCGAGGATGGCCATGTTGAAGGCCGCGGTCCGGCCGCGCCGCGCCGACGGCTCCACCGCCTCGGGCGCCCGCTCGACCAGCCAGGCCAGCCCCCGCGCCACCGCCGCCTCGCCGCCCTCGCGGACCAGGTCCTGTGGCATCGGCCCGTGCGCCACCTTTCGGAAGCCCTGGCGATAAAGCCCGCCCAGCAGCGCGCCGGCGTCCGAATAGCCGAGGTAGGCCTTGCGCGCGGCGGCCTCGCCCAAGCCCGCCAGGACCGCCTCGCCCAGCCGGCCCGCGCCATAGCCGCCCCGCGCGAACCAGAGCGCGTCGAGGCTCTCGTCGTTGGCCACCTCGAGGAAGGCCGCCGTGCGCTCGCCGTCCTCGCCGGCGAAGTGGCCGCTGGAGAGGAAGCACTGGGGATGGAACAGCAGCTCCGGCGCGCGCTCGCCATAGATCGAGGCCGCCAGTTCGGTCACCGCCCGGGCGAGTTCGGGCTCGATCCGTCCGCCGGGCGCGACCACCCCGATCCTCGCCCGTCGCTGCGCCATTGGGCCTCGCTTGCCGACCTTCTGCGAGGTTTCTAGGCTCCCGCGATGATTCCGGGCCAGACGTATTTCTTCTGCGGCATCGGCGGCAGCGGCATGATGCCCCTGGCCCTGATCGTCCAGGCCAAGGGCGCGACCGTGGCCGGCTCCGACCGCTCGCGCGACCAGGGCCGCACGCCCGGCAAGTTCGCCTTCCTGGAAGCGCGCGGCGTGGCCCTCTCGCCGCAGGACGGCTCGGGCGTCACCTCCCCGGACCAGATCGTCGTCGCCTCCGCCGCCGTCGAGGGCACGGTGCCGGACGTCGAGGCCGCCCGCCGCATCGGCGCGCCCGTGAAACTGCGGGCCGAACTGCTCTCCGAGCTCTTCAACGCCGCGCCCACCTCCATCGGCGTGGCCGGCACCAGCGGCAAGTCCACCACCACCGGCATGATCGCCTGGATGCTGCATCGCCTCGGCCGCGACCCGACGGTGATGAACGGCGCGGAGATGAAGAACTTCGTCACCGCCGAAACGCCCTTCGCCAGCGCCCTGGTCGGCGGCGATCAGCTATTCGTCTCCGAGGTCGACGAGAGCGACGGCTCAATCGCCCGCTACACGCCGACCGTGGCGGTGGTGAACAACATCTCCCTCGACCACAAGACCATGGAGGAGCTGCGCCAGCTCTTCTCCGACTTCGTCGGCAAGGCGAAGACCGCGGTGCTCAATCTCGACAACGAGGAGACCGCCCGCCTGGCCGCCACCCTGCCCGCCGAGCGCCGCCTGACCTACAGCCTTTCGGACACGGGCGCCGACCTCCTGGGCTCGGACGCGCGCCTGTCGCCCGGCGGCGTCCATTTCCGGGTCACCGACCGCCGCAATGGCGATGTCGCCGAGATCGACCTTGGCGTGCCGGGCCTGCACAACGTCGCCAACGCCCTGGCCGCGGTCGGCGCGGTGGTGGCCGCCGGCGCCGGGCTCTCGCAGGCGGCGGGGGCGCTCGCCGGCTTTGCGGGCATCCGCCGCCGCCTGGAGGTGGTCGGCGAGGCCGCCGGCGTCACGGTGATCGACGACTTCGGGCACAACCCGGACAAGATCACCGCCACCCTCGACACTTTGCACGCCTTCCCCGGCCGTCTGTTGATCTTCTTCCAGCCGCACGGTTACGGCCCGCTGAAGCTGATGCACCAGGAATTCATCGACATGTTCGCCGGGCGCCTGGCCCCCGAGGACGTGCTGATCCTGCCCGACCCGGCCTATTTCGGCGGCACGGTGGACCGCAGCGTCGGCAGCCGCGACATCGCCGAGGCGGTCGCCGCCCGCGGCCGCCAGGCCTTCGCCATCCCCGAGCGGGCGGCGGGCGGCGAGAAGCTGCTGGAGCTGGCCCGGCCCGGCGACCGCATTGTGGTCATGGGCGCGCGCGACGACACGCTGTCGGTGTTCGCGGCGGACCTGCTGGCGCGGCTGGGGGCTGGTCGCTGAACGGCCCTGCGTCCTTCGAGACGCCCGCTTCGCGGGCCCTCAGGATGACGAAGTCAGTACAACCTAGTCATGGTGAGGAGCGGCGAAGCCGCGTCTCGAACCACGCAAGGCCTCGCCGCGCACACTTGGGAACCCAGCTCAGTCCAGCATGGCGCGAAAAGCCGGGCTCAGCCGCTCGTCTCCTTCGCGGGTGAGACTGCGCGCGGCGAGCCCTCGCGCCTCCGCATAGGCCGCGCCCGCCTCCGGCCCGAGCACCGTCAGCACCGTCGAGAGCGCATCGGCCATCATGCAGCTCTCGTGGATCACCGTGACCGAGGCCGGCGCTTCTACGAGCGGCGCGCCGGTGCGCGGGTCGAGGGTGTGAGCCACCCGGCGACCGCCCGTCTCGCGCGAGAGCCGGTAGTCGCCGGAGGTCGCCACCGCCAGGCCGTGCAGCGCCAGCCGGATGGGCGGCGGCGCGGCGGCGAGGTCCGGCGGGGTCTCGATCTCCACCCACCAGGGCTCGCCGTTCGGCCGCACGCCGACGCCGCGCAGTTCGCCGCCGATCTCGGCCAGGCAGGCGCTCACGCCCAGGCCCGCCAGCGTCTCGGCGATGAGGTCGACGCCATAGCCCTTGGCGATGCCGGAGAGGTCGAGCGCCAGGCCGCCGGGCTGGCGGGCGCTGCGGTCGGCGGCCGACAGCTGCAACCGCCGCCAGCCGGCCGCCGCGCGCGCCGCGGTCACGGCTTCAGGCGACGGCGCATCGAGGCGCGCGCCGGCCGGCCCGAAGCCCCAGAGGTCGACCAGGCGCCCCATCGTCGGATCGAAGGCGCCGTCCGAGCCGGCCGCCGCCTCCAGCGCGGCGTTCAGCACCGTCCAGAGATCCTCCGGCAGCACGACGCATTCGCCCGCGGCGGCGCGGTTGAACCGGCTGAGCGCCGACTGCGGCTCCCAATGGCTGACCTCGCCGACCAGCCGGTCGAGGCGCGCCTGCACCGCATCGCGGGCGAGGTCCGACGCCAGGCCGGGAGGCAGCACCGCCCGCGCCGACCAGGTCACGCCCATGGTCGGGCCGGCGAGGTCGACGACGGCGCCGGGCCTGGGCCGCACGCCCTCGCGCGTCAGGCCGAGCGGGATCGCGACGCGGGTCAGTTCTTCAGCACCTCGACGGTGGCGACATACATCGCGCTGCGCTGGGCGTTCGGGATGCTCGCCTGGCCGCCGCGCGAGGAGGCCTCCAGCCACCAGAAGCCGGCGGTCGGCCAGGTGACGCTGAACTCGCCGGCCGCGTCGGTCTTCAGGGTCATCTCGCCGCGGTCGTCGCGATAGCGCACCCCGCCGGGGGCGACGGTGACCTCGACATCGGCTGCGGGCTTGCCGTCCATCAGGAGGCGGAACTTGGCCGCCTCGCCAGCATAGAGGTCGGTCGGGTGGGTGACCGGCTGCAGCTCCAGGCCGACGCCGGTGGGCTTCAGGGCCTCGGTGGTCGGCGCGCCGGCGGTGACGAAGGTCTCCACGCGGCGGACGGACTCGTTGATCTTCACCTCGGTGGCCTCGGCCGGGATCGCCTTGGCGAGGTCGGCGGCCGGCCCGCGCCAGCGCTTGGTCTCGCCGCCCAGCTTGTAGCTGGCGCTGGTCCCGACGCCGGCGCTGGCGATGCGGTAGGTGCCGGGCTTGGCCAGGTGCACGTCGAAGACGCTGCGATACTTGCCGGTCGAGGCGTTCTGCGGCTCCACCTTGGCGCCGTCCGGGCCGGTGATGGTCAGCTGGTCGAGCCGCATCGGCACGTGCTCGAAGACGAAGAGGTCGTTGGAGACCGCCGCATCCACCGTCACCCACGGGTCGTCGCCGGAGAGCACGGTCATGGAGGGCAGCAGCCACTGGCGGTGCGCCTCGGCGCTCATCGGCAGGGCGAGGGCGGCGGCGAGGGCGGCGAGGGCGAGGCGTTTCATGGCGGGTCCTGGCGTCAGGGCTTGGTGGAGACGACGATCGCCGAAAGCTCGCTGGAGCCCTTGGCGGAGGCGGTGGCGGCCTTCTTCGGCGGCCATTGGAAGGGAGCTTTCAGCATCTCGCGGCCGCCGACCTCGCGGGCGGCCTCGACCACGAGGTTGTACTGGCCGGGGGGCAGGTTTCCCAGCGGGTTCGCCCCGCCCTTGAAGGCGATCTGGTGCCTGCCCGGCGCGCGGGTGGCGCCGGTGACGCCGTCGACCGGCATCTTCATCTCGCGGCCGGCCCGGCGCCACCACTGGCGCATGTCCTTCAGCCAGGTCTCGCCTTCGCGCTTGGCGAGCTTGGTGTCGTACCAGACCGCTAGGGTCTTCACCGCGGTCTGGTCGGGCTTCTCGATCCACACCGCCACATAGGGGCGGTGATACTCGGCGACCTTGAGGGCCGGGATGGTCATGGAGACGTTGAGATCGGCGGCCAGGGCCGGAGTGGTCGAAAGGCCGGAAAGCAAGGCGGCGGAGACGGCGAGGCGCATTACGAGCTCACAGGTGGATGAAGAGGACGGCCAGCAGCACCGGGGCGATCAGGCCAAGACCGATCAAGGGCCAGGTCGACTTCCGCGCCCTGGAGTGCAGCTGCAGGAGCACGAGGCCGGTCACGCAGAAGACGATCGTGCCCACCGCGAAGATGTCGATGAACCAGCTCCACACCGGGCCGGTGTTGCGGCCCTTGTGCAGGTCGTTGAGGTAGGAGATCCAGCCGCGGTCGGTGCGCTCGTAGGCGACGTCGCCGGTGGCTGTGTCGATGGTCAGGAAGGCGTCGCCGCCGGGCCTGGGCAGGCCCACATAGGCTTCGCCCTCGGACCACTCGATCGCGGCGTCCTTCGGCGCGCGCACCTTCATCTCGGCGCGCAGCCAGTCGCGGGCGGCGTCCGGCAGGGTTCCCTGCTTCGGCTCGGCCGCGGCGACGGCGGCCAGCGGCGCGGCCGGCATGACGGCCTCGAGGTTGGTGGTCTTCGGCTCGCCGGTGATCTGACCGGCGTGGTTGAGCGTGATGCCGGTGATCGAGAACAGCAGCATGCCGATCAGGCAGATCGCCGCGCTGATCCAGTGCCACTGGACCATCTGGCGCATGAGGGCGGCGCGCGCCTGCGCCTTCTTCTTGGCGCGCGCACGCGCGTCGACGGCGTCGTTGGCCGGCAGGGGTCGGGACGGTGACGCCAAGGCGTGCGGGTCTCCAGGCCTTGCGGGCCGTCGGGGGCGCCGCATCTTGAGAATGGTTCGCAGTAACAAACCCGCGGCCCGGTAGCAACAGCGCCGCGACGGCTTTGCAAGACCGGCGATCGTCGGGCACGGTCCGGGCGCGGCTGTGGGGCGTGGATGAGCGATACGACGCGGGCAAGGTTCGACCTCGGGCGGGTGCTGGAGCGGCTCTTCGGCGCCCTGGGCCGCAACTTCCTGGTCTTCTTCGGCCTGGCGCTGATCCTGACCGGCCTGCCGGCGGCGCTCTCGGCCTTCGCCTTCGCCGGCCGCGTCGACGCCGCCTCGGACGGCGGGCGATCGCTGGCGCTGTTCCTGGCCGGGTCGCTGATCGGGTTCGTCAGCAGTTTCATCCTGCAGGCCTCGATCGTCCACGGCGCGGTGATGGACCTGAACGGCCGGCGTCCGACCCTGGTCGACTGCCTGACGGGCGGCCTGCGCCATTTCCTGCCGGTGCTGGCCATCTCGATCCTGGCGGCGATCGCGGTGATGTTCGGCCTGCTGATCTTCCTGGCTCCCGGGATCATCCTGCTCACCGTCTGGGCGGTGGTCGTGCCGGCGCAGGTGGTGGAGAACCGCGGGGTTTTCGGCGCCTTCGGGCGGAGCGCGGACCTGACGGACGGCCACCGCTGGGCGATCTTCGCCCTGCTGGTCGTCTGGCTGATCATCTCCTTCGTGATCGGCGCGGCGATCACCGGCGGAGCGCTCAGCCTGGCGGCGAGCACGGGCTCCTCCTCGGCGCAGGCGCTCGTCGCCTGGCAGGGCCTGGCCCAGCCGCTCGCCAACGCCCTCTCGGCGGTGATCAGTTCGACCGGGATCGCCGCCCTCTACGTGGAGCTGCGCCGCGCCAGGGAAGGCGCCGCGCCGGAGGACCTGGCGGCGGTCTTCGACTAGAGTTTAGAGCGCGTTAGCCGGCGGAACCGGCTTCCACTTCCGCCTAACGTGCTCTAGGCCGCGTCGTGCTTGTCGCGCCGGCGGTGGCCGAACAGCAGCCGCTGCTCGAGCCGCGCGCGCAGGGCGGCGTAGTAGGCGGCCAGGAAGTCGCCGTCGCTTTCGTCCGGCGCGGCCGTCCAGTCGATCTTCCGGCGGATCCGCTCGGCGACCGCCTTCATGGTGCGGCGCTCGCCGACGCGCAGCACCTCCTCCAGCACCTGCAGCTCCTTGACGCCATAGGCCTGCGCCTGGCGGTCGCTGAAGGCGAAGCGGCCGGACCGCGCCGCGCTGTCGTCGGCGACGTCGCGCAGCAGCTTGCGGCGGGGCGCGCGCACCACCCAGGTGCCGGCCGCCAGATCGCCGGCCCGCAGGCGGTCGCGGTTGAACAGCGGGAAGAGCACGAAGACCGCGCACCAGGTGAAGCCCAGCAGGAACATCCAGCCCTCCACCCGGTCCCCGCCGCCGGGGCTGAACAGCACCGCCAGGGGGATCCAGATCTCCAGCTCGCGCATGGCGTTGCGGGTGAGGATCGCCTCGGCGGTGAGCCGCGAGCCGTTCCTTGCTGCGACCCGCAGGCCGATGATCCGCTTGCCGGGCGTGGCCGCCTTCGGCCCCATCTCGAAGCCGATGAAATAGGCGTTGCGCAGCAGAAAGGCGCCCAGCAGCCAGACGACGGAGATCCACTCGGCGGCGCGCAGCTTCGAGACCCAGGCCGCGCCGAGGCAGAGGATGGTGAGGGCGATCAGCACGCCGACGATGATCGCGAAATCGATCAGGAAGGCCGCCGCCCGCTGGCCGGCCTCCGCCAGCCGGATGCGGAGGTCCACGCCCTCCGGCGTCACCAGCGGCCGCTCGAAGCGAGTCTCAGCGTCCGACACGGCGCGGCCCGTAGAAGTAGGCGAGCCAGAGGACGCCGGTGCCGATGGCGATGGCGTAGCGGATCGCGTCGGCGGTGATCAGCTGGCGCCCGAAGCCTTCCAGCAGGCCCGCGACGAGCAACATCACCACCACCCCGGCCATCACCGCCCCGGCCGTGCGCCCGGCCCCGGCGGCGGCCTCCATCCGCGTGCGGTCGCCCGGGAAGGCGAGCGACAGGCCGATCCGCAGGCCCGCCGCCCCGGCCAGCACGCAGGCGAAGAGCTCCGTCGCCCCGTGGATCATCAGCCAGCCGCCGAGCTCGGTCCCGAGGCCGTGGCGGGCGAAGACCGCGTACATCGCCCCCAGGCTGCAGCCGTTCCAGAAGATCAGCACCACCGTCGGCAGGCCGAAGGCGAAGCCGAGCGCGAAGGCCAGGAGGCTGATCTGCACATTGTGGGTGAAGAGGAAGGTGGCGAAGGCCGAAAGGCCAGTCGATCCGTCCGGCCGGTCGTAGAGGGTGTGGCGCAGGAACTCGGCGGTCGCGGCCGGGTCGCGGCCGCCGGCCATCTCGCGCGGCACGAAGGCGTAGAACCAGTCCGGGTCGCCGCCGACGAGCACGAAGGCGACGATGGCGCCCAGGATGAAGGCGAACCCGGAGGCCAGGGTCTCGGGCCAGACGGCCTTCACCGCCGCCGGCCACTCGTGGGCGATGAACCGGCCGAGCCGCTCCAGGGGCTTGGCCCGCACCCCGTAGACCAGGAAGTAGGCGCGGGTGGAGAGGTCCTCCAGATAGTCGATCAGGCCCTTGTCCAGCGAGGTCGCCCGCGCCACCGACAGCGACGACAGCGCAGCGCGGTAGAGCACCGGCAGGGCCAGGAGCTCCTCGTCCGAGAGCGCGCCGGCCGAGGCGCCCTCGACCTTGCCGAGCAGCCGCTCCAGACGCCGCCAGTCACCCTCCCGCTCGGCGCGGAAGCGCTGGCTGCGCAGGACTATGGGCCCGCTCACAGCAGTTCCCTGCGCTTGATGTCGAGGTAGGCGGCGACCACCGCCGAGGCCAGGCCCCCGGAGGGCGCCTCGGCGATCTGCACGCCCATGCGCCGCAGCCGGTTCAGCACCAGCTCGCGCTCGCGCAGCAGGGCGGCGGCGGCGACCGCGCGCGAGACGTCGGCCGGCGCCTGCGGCTCGGCGCGGGCCAGGGTCTCCAGCTCCTCGTCGCGCAGCACCACGAACAGCACCACGTGGCGTTTCAGCAGCCGCCCGACGCTTTCGACCATCAGCGCCGCGCCGGTGGGATCGGTGAACTCGGTGAACACCACCACCAGTGAGCGGCGGTCGAGGTCCACGGCCAGGGAGGAGAGCGCCAGGGTGTAGTTGGTCTCCTCGGCCGCATAGTCGATGCGGGCGGCCTGCCGCTGCAGCTGGCCGAAGGCGCCGACGCCGCTCACCGCCCCGGTGGAGATGCGCGGCCGGGCGTCGAAGGCGAAGAGCGACAGCCGGTCGCCGGTCTTCAGGCCCACATAGGCCAGCAGCAGGGCCGCGTTGATCGCCGCGTCCACGCGGGGGACCCCGCCGACCGGCTCGCACATGGCGCGGCCGGAATCGATAGCCAGCACGATGGTGTGGTTGCGCTCGGTGCGCCGCTCCTTGGCGACCAGGCGGCCGTGGCGGGCGGACTGTTTCCAGTCGATGGCGCGGTGATCCATGCCGGCGGTGAAGTCGCGCAGGGCGTGGAATTCCGACCCGTCGCCGGCGTCCAGCTGCACCTTCATGCCGTGCAGGGCGTCGCGGGCGAAGAGGCGCAGGGCCTCTTCCTTGACGCCCTGGATGTTGGGCGTGACCGGCGTGGCCACATCGAGCCGCCGCACGTCCTGGTTCCAGGCCAGGCCCAGCGGCCCGCGCCAGCGCACCCAGAGCTGCTCCAGCGCCGCCGCCCCACGCCTCACG
>DASPLZ010000349.1:0-6157 GCA_035627295.1 Phenylobacterium sp.
GGCGCGGCCAGCCTCTGCGAGCGCTACGGCGCCTCCTCCTTCCACATCAACTTCCCGACCGAGGACGAGTGGCTGTGGCTCGGCGAGCAGGGCGTCGGCCTGCGGCAGGGCCAGCAGTACCATTGGCGCAACCTGGACTACGCGACCTTCGAGGACTTCCTGGGGGCCCTGTCGTCGGGCCGGCGCAAGACCATCCGGCGCGAGCGGCGCGAGGCCCAGGCGGGGCTCGAGATCCTGCGGCTGACCGGCGCCGACCTTTGCGAAGACCACTGGGACGCCTTCTTCGGCTTCTACATGGACACAGGCTCGCGCAAGTGGGGACGGCCGTACCTGACCCGCGCCTTCTTCTCCGAGCTCGGGGCGCGGATGGCGGACCAGGTGCTGCTGGTGATGGCGCGCCGCGAGGGCCGCTGGATCGCCGGCGCCCTCAACCTGATCGGCGCCGACGCGCTCTACGGGCGCAACTGGGGCTGCGTCGAGGACGTGCCCTTCCTGCACTTCGAGCTCTGCTACTACCAGGCCATCGATTTCGCGATCGAGCGCGGCCTCTCGCGCGTCGAGGCCGGCGCCCAGGGCCAGCACAAGATCGCCCGCGGCTATCTGCCGAGCCCGGTCTATTCAGCCCACTACATCGCCGACCCGGCCCTGCGCGGGCCGGTGGAGCGCTTCCTGGAGCAGGAGCGCCGCGGCGTCGCCCAGGAGATGGAGTGGCTGGCGGAGGAATATTCGCCGTTCCGGCAGGCCGGCTGAGGCTTGAAGCGGCCGGACGGCGCCGGTAACCCCAACGCGTCTAGCGGAGCATGCCGATGAGCCTCGACGGGACCTACGACGACGCCAACATCTTCGCCCGCATCCTGCGCGGCGAGATCCCCAGCGCCCGGGTGTTCGAGGACGAGCATGTGCTGGCCTTCATGGACGCCTTCCCGCAGGTGAAGGGCCACACCCTGGTGATCCCCAAGCACGCCAAGGCCCGCAACCTGCTGGAGATCGAACCGGAGCTGCTGCAGCACCTGATCCTCGGCGTCCAGCGGGTCGCCCGCGCGGTGCGCGCCGCGCTGAAGCCCGACGGCATCGTGGTCACCCAGTTCAACGGCCAGCCGGCCGGCCAGACCATCTACCATCTGCATTTCCACATCCTGCCGCGCTGGGAGGGCGTGGCGGTGGGCCGCCACGGGCAGGGCCAGGCCGACCCCGCCGAACTCGCCAGGCTGGCCGAAGAGATCGCCGCCCAGATCACCTGACGCAGGGTCAGGCTTTCCCGCGCCTTCTTGGCCGCCATACAATCGTTTGATGTCCGACGCCCCGACTCTGCCCCGTAAGCCCGAAGGCCCGCCGCGTATCCCCGGCAAGCCCGCCGTCCGTCCGCGTTACGCCGCGACCCTGCTGCTGGTCCGCCGCGACGGCCCCTCGCCGCGCGTGCTGATGGGCCGCCGCCACGGCGGCCACGATTTCATGCCGGACAAGTGGGTGTTCCCGGGCGGACGGATCGACCGGGCAGACTATGTGGCGCCCCGCGCGGCCGAACTCGACCCGGCGCTGATCGCGCGGCTCGCGCCCATGCCGGCCAAGAAGGCGGAGGCCCTGGCGCTCACCGCCATCCGCGAGACCTTCGAAGAGGCCGGCCTGCTGCTCGCCAAGCCGGCCGCCAAGACCCGCAGGGCCGGCCCCTGGCGGCCGTTCCTGGCCCAGGGCGCCTTGCCCGATCCCTCCGGCATGCGGCTGGTGGCCCGGGCGGTGACGCCGCCGATGGTCGGCAAGCGCTTCGACACCCTGTTCTTCCTGGCCGAGGCGGATGGCCTGATCAGCCTGGAGCGGCAGGCCGACTGCGGCGAGCTCGACGAGATCGCCTGGTTCGATTTCGAGGCGGCCAAGGACCTCGACCTTCCAGCGATCACCCGCACGGTGATCAAGGAGGCCGGCCTGCAGCTGGAGGACCCCGACCGGCGCGCGCCGTTCATCCGGTTCGCCATGGGCGGCGGCAAGACCACCTACCTCTAGGCCGTCCTCCAAGTCGGCATTGACTTAGGCGCGCGGATTCGTATGTTCCGCGCCTCCTGAATTCCCGCCTGCGCGACACGTCCGCGCGGCCCTACGACCGCGAGAGACCTTAGCCATGGCCAAACCGGCTTCCATCAAGATCCGCCTGAACTCGACGGCGGACACGGGCTTCTTCTACGTCACCAAGAAGAACGCCCGCACCAAGACCGAGAAGATGGTGCTGAAGAAGTACGATCCGGTCGTGCGCAAGCACGTCGAATTCCGCGAAGCCAAGATCAAGTAGACTTCGCCTCCACCGCTTCCGATAACCGTGAGCGCCCGGCCCCGGCCGGGCGTTTCGCGTTTCAGGGCTGGGGCAGCGGCCTGGTGAGGTCGAACTCCACGCGGAAATGGCGGTTCGGCCGCCGCAGCTCGTAGGCGAAGGTCCGGCCGGGGTGGACCTCCGCGGCCCAGACGTTGGTCACCGAGGCCGGGTTGCCGTGCTTCTGGAAGAGGTCCTTCGAGAAGCCGTCGGCCGGGAACTCCTGCCGCACCGCGCTCCCGCCCGAGGTCGTGTCGCCGCCGTACTGCGAGAGGACGTCCTCAGAGCCGTCGGCATGGCGATGGTCGTGCTTGAGCCGCAGACCCTCGGGCGTGCGGGTCAGCACCCAGGTGCGCGAACGGTCTTCGCCGACCCGGAAGGGGATGCGCACCTCGTCTGCCGAACAGTCGCGCACCAGCATCACCAGCTCGCTCTCGGCGAAGGCCTTGTCGGCCGGATCGTCGGTGACCACGCGGCCCGCGAACGATTGGCCGCAGAGGGTCTGGAGATTGCTCAAGAAGGCGTCGGCGGGCGCCGGGGAACCGGTGGCGAGCGCCAGGCTGGTCAGGAGGGCTGCGATCATCACCTGAGCCTAGCGGCGCGTGATCCCGGTGCGAAGCCTCGGAAATTGGCCATCGGTTGCAGCGGACACGCATTGCGTGGTTCGAGACGCGGCTTCGCCGCTCCTCACCATGACCAGGTCTCTGCTGAGTTCGTCATCCTGAGGAGCCCGCAAAGCGGGCGTCTCGAAGGACGCCCGGCCGTTCCGCGAACGCCTCTCAAGCCGCCCGAGCGATCACCCGGTTGCGGCCGGCGGCCTTGGCCTCGTAGACGGCCGCGTCGGCGCGCTTGAGCAGCGCCTCGGGGGTGTCGGTCTCGCCGAGGGTGGCGGCGACGCCGATGGAGATGGTGACCGTCAGGATCTCGCGCCCGTGCGCCACGCGGAACGGGGCGCCTGCGACATGCAGACGGATGCGCTCGGCGATGCGCTCGGCGTCGGCGAGGCGCGTGTCCGGCATGATCACCGTGAACTCCTCGCCGCCGTAGCGGCAGGGCAGGTCGATGGCGCGGACGTTGGAGGCCAGACGCGCGGCGAATTCGCGCAGCACCTCGTCGCCGACGTCATGGCCGTAGGTGTCGTTGATCTTCTTGAAGTGGTCGATGTCCACCATCAGGGCCGCCACCGGGTCGCCGCCCCGCTGGGCGCGCCGCACCAGCGCGTCGAGCTGGCCGGTCATATAGCGGCGGTTGTGCAGGCCGGTGAGCTGGTCGGTGACCGCCAGCTCCAGCGACTGGTCGAGGTTGTCGCGCAGGTAGTCGGTGTAGCGCTTCCTGCGGATCTGGGTGCGGGCGCGGGCGGCCAGCTCCTCGGGGTCGACCGGCTTGGCCAGGACGTCGTTGACGCCGATCTCCAGCGCCTTCACCAGCCGCGGCCGCTCGTCGAAGTCGATGATCGCCAGGATCGGCAGGTGGCGCGTGGCCTCGTCCGACCGCAGCTGGGCGGCGAAGCGCAGACCATCGAAGCCGCGCGCCGTCGCGTTGACGATCAAGAGGTCCACCGGCCCCTTGGCGGCCAGCGCGGCCTTCTCGATGTCGCTCTCGACCACCGGGCGGTGCTCGACGCCGAGCTCGTCGGCCAGGCGCTGGGCCTGACGGGGGTTGTCGTCGACGATCAGCACCCGGCCGCCGGCGCCGCCCAGGCGGTTGGCCGCGCCGGCGATCACGCCCATGCGGCGGCCGGAAGCCTCCCGGTCGCGCAGTTCGTCCATCACTAGCTTCAGCCGCGTCAGGCTGCGCACGCGGGCGAACAGCATGACGTCGTCGATCGGCTTGGTGAGGAACTCGTCGGCGCCCGCGTCCAGGCCCTGGATGCGATCGGAACGGCCGTCGAGGGCCGTGACCAGCACCACCGGGATGTGCCGGGTCTCCGGGTCGTTCTTCAGCCGGCGGCAGACGTCGAAGCCGTCCATGCCCGGCATCATCACGTCGAGCAGCACGATGTCCGGCTTCTCGGCGGCGGCGATGGCCAGGGCCGTCGGCCCGTCGCGGGCGGTCAGCACCTCGTAGTACTCGGCCGTCAGCTTGGCCTCGAGCAGGCGGACGTTGGCCTCGATGTCGTCGACCACCAGGATGCGCGCGCTCATGCCGGCTCTCCCAGCAGGCGCTTGATGGTGTCGAGGAAGAGCGTCACCGAGATCGGCTTGGAGAGGTAAGCCTCGCAGCCGCCTTCGCGGATGCGCTCCTCGTCGCCCTTCATGGCGAACGCGGTCACCGCGACCACCGGGATGGAGGAGAGCTCGTCGTCCTCCTTCAGCCACTTGGTGACTTCCAGGCCGGAGATTTCGGGCAGCTGGATGTCCATCAGGATGAGGTCCGGCCGATGCTCGCGCGCCATCGAGAGCGCCTGCAAACCCTCGCGGGTCTGCAGGGTCTCATAGCCCTGGGCGTCGAGCAGATCATGAAACAGCTTCATGTTCAGCTCGTTATCCTCGACGATGAGGACGGTCTTGGCCAATGCGGGACCCTAGCCTGAAGTGCGCGCAGGCGGAGAATCCACCTAACCCCAGCTTCCAGCTTGTGATTCCACGCATATCCTTAAACTCACGTTAGCCGCGTGGAGGAGCCGGGTGGCCGATCCGAAGGACATTGTCGCCCCGGCCGTCGGGCCAAGCCTCTCATCCCTGGGGATCGACGCGGCGCGTCCGCTGGTGATCGTGGATGTAGATGAGGTGCTGGCCCTCTTCATGGAAGGGTTCGGCGCCTTCCTGGAAACCCGCGGGTTGGAGTTCCGCGTGGACCGCTTTGCCCTCTTCCAGAACATCTACCGGCCCGGCGAGGACACGCACCTGGAAATCACCGAGGGCCGGGCGCACTACGACGAGTTCTTCCGCACCGCTTGCGGCGACCTGCCGCCGACTCCGGGCGGAGCCGAGGCTTTGCGGGCGCTGAAGGCGGCCGAGGCGGAGATCGTGATCCTGACCAATGCGCCGGGGCCGGCGCGCATGGGCCGCGCCCGCTGGTTGGGTCGCCATGGCCTGGACTATCCGCTGCTGATCAACTCCGGCCCGAAGGGACCGGCGGTCGCCGCGCTGGCGGCGCAGACCGCTTCGCCGATCGCCTTCATCGACGACCTGCTGCCGAACCTCGACTCAGTGGCGGAGGCCGCCCCGGCGGCGTACCGCTTCCAGATGGTGGCCGACCCCCGGCTGCAACCGCTGGCCCCGAGCGCGCCGGACCGCCACCGCCGCATCGACGACTGGGCGGAACTGGGCGAGGCGATCGCCGAGGTCATTCGCCGCTGAGGGCTTTCGCCGCTGAGTCAGATCGCTAGAACGGCCCGATGATTCGGATCGGGGTCGATTTCGGAGGCACCAAGATCGAGGCCGCGGCGCTGGACGAGGGAGGAAACTTCCTCGCCAGACGGCGCGCGGCCAACCCGCGCGTCTACGCCCAGGCCCTGCGCACCGTGCGCGAACTGGTCGACGCCGTGGAGCGCGAGGCGGGCGCGGATCGCATCGAGCAGGTCGGCATCGGGGCGCCCGGTTCGATCTCTCCGAGCACCGGCGTCATCCGCAACGCCAACTCCACCTGGCTGAACGGCCGCGCGCTCGATCGTGACCTGACCGCCGCGCTCGACCGGGCGGTTCGGGTCGCCAACGACGCCAACTGCCTGGCGCTCTCCGAGGCCGTGGATGGGGCGGGCCAGGGCAAGAGCGTGGTGTTCGGCCTGATCCTCGGCACCGGCGTCGGCGGCGGGCTCTGCATCGATGGCCAGCTGGTCGAGGGGCGCAACGGCATCGCCGGCGAGATCGGCCATGCGCCGCTGCCATGGGCGGGCGCCGGCGAACATCCCGGGCC
>DASPLZ010000350.1:0-8699 GCA_035627295.1 Phenylobacterium sp.
GACCGGCGAGTTCCTGGTCATCTATGACGCGGAGGACCACCCCGAGCCGCTGCAGCTGCGCGAAGCGGCCGCCCGCTTCGCCGCCGGCGACGAGCGCCTGGCCTGCCTGCAGGCGCCGTTGCGGGTCTATCCGCGCACGGCCTTCCTGCCCAAGCAGTTCGGCCTGGAGTACGCCGTGCAGTTCGAGGTGATCCTGCCGGCGCTGACCCGCCTGGGACTGCCCTTCCCGCTCGGCGGCACCAGCAACCACTTCCGCGTCGAAATCCTGCGGGCCGTTGGCGGCTGGGACGCCTTCAACGTCACGGAGGACGCCGACCTCGGCTTCCGCCTGGCCCGCGCGGGGGCGACCCTCGGCATGCTGGAGACGCCGACCTGGGAGCCGCCGCCGGAGACCCTGCGGGTCTGGCTCCCGCAGCGCACCCGCTGGATCAAGGGCTTTGGCCAGACCATCGGCGTCCACACCCGGCGACCCTTCGCCGCCGGCGCCCAGGCCTTGTTCTCGCTCTTCGCCACCGTCGGTGTGGCCGTGGCCTCGGCGGTGCTGCACGCGCCGGTGATGGCCTGGATGGCGTCGGAGATGGTGCTGTCGGCTGTGGAGTGGCGAGCGCCGGCGATCGGCGCGCCGGACGCGGCGCTGTTGCTGTGCGGTTGGATCGTCGCCCTCCTGGCGATCATCGTCGGGGCGGCCCGCGCCGGCCTGACGCTGCGCCAGCGCGACCTGCTGCTCGCGCCGCTCTACTGGCCGCTTCTGTCGGTGGCGGCGATGCATGCGCTCTGGCAGCTCGCCAAGCGCCCCTACCATTGGGACAAGACCCCGCACGAGGCGCAGACTCGACGGGCGGCGGCCTAAGGCCGTAAGGCGGGCGGGTGAGCTCTCGCCCCGCCATCGCCGACCAGCCCAGCGTCATGCGCACCCGCGGCTGGGACGACTACGCCCTCCTGGACAGCGGCGGTGGCCGCAAGCTTGAACGCTATGGCCGCTTCCGGGTGGTGCGCCCCGAGCCGCAGTGCCTCTGGACCCCGCGCCTGGACGAGGGCGCCTGGGCGGCCGACGCGGTGTTCGATCCGGCCGACGAGGAGGATGACGGCCGCTGGCGCTTCACCGAGCGACCGCCGGAGAGCTGGCCGCTCGCCTGGGGCGAGGCGCGGTTCCTGGGCCGCTTCACCAACTTCCGGCACCTCGCCTTCTTCCCGGAGCAGGCGGCGAACTGGGCCTGGCTGGACGAGCGCGTGCGCCAGGCGGGGTCGCCGAGGGTGCTGAACCTCTTCGGCTACACCGGCGTCGCAAGCCTCGTCTGCGCCAAGGCCGGCGCCCAGGTGACCCACGTGGACGCCTCGAAGAAGGCCATCGGCTGGGCGCGGGAGAACGCCGCGCTCTCCGAGGCCGAAGCCCTGCCGATCCGCTGGATCTGCGAGGACGCCCGCCGCTATGTGCAGCGCGAGGCGCGCCGCGGGTCGCGCTACGAGGGGATCATCCTCGACCCGCCGAAGTTCGGGCGCGGCCCCGGCGGCGAGGTCTGGCGGCTGTTCGAGGACCTGCCGGAGCTGGCGCGGCTCTGCGCCGAACTGCTCTCGGAGCGCGCCTCCTTCCTGCTCCTGAACGCCTATGCCGCTCGCATCTCGGGCGCCTCCCTGGCTGGCCTCCTGGCGGACCGGCTGGAGGGCCGCGGCGGCCGGATCGACTGGGGCGAACTGGCTCTGGTGGAGGAAGGCGGCGAACGGGAGATCGGCCTTTCCTTCTTCGCCCGCTGGTCGGCATGACCAAGGCGATCAGCTCGCTCGCCAATCCGACGGTGAAGGCCGTCCGCGCCCTGCACCTCAGGAAGGCGCGCGAGGAGACCGGCCTCTTCCTGGCCGAGGGCCTGAAGATCGTCACCGAGGCGGTCGAGACCGGGCGCGCCCCGCGCGTCCTGCTCTACGCCCGCGAGGCCGCCGATCACCCGCTGCTGAAGAAGGCCGCCGCGGCGGCCCGCTCGGCCGGCGGCGAGGTCGTGGAGGTGACGCCGGCCATCCTCCAGAAGGTCACCCGGCGCGACAACGCCCAGGCGGTGGTGGGGGTTTTCGAGCAGGCCTGGACGCCGCTGGAGGCGCTCGACCCATCCTCGGCCGGGGCCTGGGTCGCCCTTCACAGGGTCCGCGACCCTGGCAACCTCGGGACCATCGTACGCACCGCCGACGCGGCCGGCTGCGGCGGGGTGATCCTGGTGGGCGAATGCTGCGACGCCTTTTCGGTGGAGGCTGTGCGGGCGACCATGGGTTCGGTCTTCGCCGTGCCGATCGCGCGGGCGTCGGAGGCCGAATTCGCCGCCTGGCGGAAGGCCTGGCCCGGTTCAGTGGTCGGCACCCTGCTCAGCGCGACGGTCGATCATCGCCAGGCACGCTACGTCGCCCCGACGATGATCCTGATGGGCAACGAGCAGGCCGGCCTGACGCCGGACATGGCCGCGCTCTGCGACGTCAACGTCAAGATCCCGATGCGCGGGCGGGCCGACAGCCTGAACCTCTCGGTGGCCACCGGGATCATGATCTACGCCGCCCTGCCCTAGCCTCGCGGCTTGGCCCGCGTGGTCGGCGGGGCGGCGAGCGGGTCCTCCGGCCAGGGATGTTTGGGATAGCGGCCGCGCATCTCGGCGCGCACCTCCTTCCACGAGCCGCGCCAGAAGCCCGGCAGGTCGCGGGTGACCTGGATCGGCCGGTGCGCGGGCGAGGTCAGGGCCAGGGTCAGCGGCAGTTTGCCGCCGGCGATGGCCGGATGGCGGTCGAGGCCGAACAGTTCCTGCGGTCGCACCTCCACCCGCGGGCCGCCCTCGGCGGCGTAGTCGATGGGCAGGCGCGAGCCGGCCGGCGTGGTCCAGTGGGTGGGAGCCTCGGCGTCGAGCCGCTTCAGTTCGTTCCAGTCGATCAGGCCACGCACGGCCGCGTCGAGTTCCCCCGAGCTCAACTCGCCGAGCGACCGGCGGCCGACGAGCAAGGGGGTCAGCCAGGCGTCCAGGTCGTCGATCAGCCGGGCGTCGGACAAGCCGTCCAGCCCCGCCAGCGACGCCCGATGGCGAAGCTGATGGGTGGCCTCGCCGAACGGCAGGCCGCCGAGTCCCTTCGCGCGAACCTCCGATGCGAGGGCGGAGGCCACCGCGGCCGGATCGTCGAGTAGGCGCTCTGCGACCACGATCCGGCCGAGCCGGGTCAGGCGCCTGGCGCGCGTTCGGCCTGCGACGGCCTCCACGCGGTCCTCCTCGCTGAGCTGATCGGCGAACAGCGCCAGCACCTCGGCTTCTTCCAAGGGCGCGGCCAGCAGGATGCGGTCGCGCCGCTCGCCGCCGCCGAGCTCTCCGATGGCCAGCCAGCGCTCGCGGGCCAGGGCGTCGGTGGGCTCGAGAAAGGCGCCGCGGCCATTGGCCATCAGGAACTCGCCGGGGGCGCCTCGGGCCTTGGCGACCCGTTCGGGGAAGGCCAGCGCCAGCAGGCCGCCGTCGGAGAGCTCCAGCGCCTCACCGCCCTCCTTCGCATCGCGCGCCCAGCGGGCGGCGAGATCGCGCCCGGCGCGCGCCGCCGGGCCGCCGTCGCGGGCGAAGCGGTCGAGGCGATGGCGCAGGTCGACGTCGTTTCCGCCGAGGCTCCGGTCGCCGACCAGGGCGGCGATCCGCGCGGCGCGTCCGGCCTGGCCGCTTTCGGCGGCCTTGAGAAGCATATGCGCCAGCCGCGGCGCGAGCGGCAGGCGGGCCAGGGCCTCACCGTGGGGCGTCAGGGCCCCGGCGCCGTCGAGCGCGCCGAGCCGGGCGAGCAGGTCGCGCGCCTCGGCGAAGGCGGCCTTCGGCGGCGGGTCAAGGAAGGCCAGGGCCTCGGCGTCGCGCGCGCCCCAGCGGGCGAGGTCGAGGGCGAAGCCGGAGAGGTCGGCTTGGCGGATTTCCGGCTCGGCGAAGGGCGGCAGGCTGCGCGTCTCGGCTTCGTCCCAAAGGCGGTAGCAGACGCCGGGCTCGGTGCGGCCGGCGCGGCCGCGACGCTGATCGGCGGCGGCGCGGCTGACGCGGACGGTGGCCAGGCGCGTGACGCCGGCGGCGACGTCGTAGCGCGGCACGCGGGCGAGGCCGCAGTCCACCACCACGCGGACGCCCTGCAGCGTCAGGCTGGTCTCGGCGATGGACGTGGCCAGCACCACCTTGCGGCGGCCGGCCTGGGCCGGCGCAATGGCGCGGTCCTGCGCGGCGAGGTCGAGGGCGCCGTAGAGCGGGGCGATGTCCACGGGGCGGCCCCGCAGGCGCTCCGAGAGCCGCTCGGCGACGCGCAGGATCTCCCCCTGCCCTGGAAGGAAGGTGAGAACGCCGCCGGTCTCCTCGGCGAGGGCGCGCTCGACGGCGCGGACCATCTGGTCCTCCAGGCGCAGCGCCGGGTCGCGGCCGAGGTAGCGGGTCTCGACCGGGAAGGCGCGGCCCTGGCTCTCGATGACCGGGGCCTCGCCCAGCAGGCGGGCGACCGCCGCCCCGTCCAGGGTGGCGGACATGGCGAGCAGCCTCAGGTCCGGGCGGAGCAACCCTTGCGCGTCGCGGGCCAGGGCGAGGCCGAGGTCGGCCTCCAGGCTGCGCTCGTGGAACTCGTCGAAGAGCACCGCGGCGACGCCATCGAGGCCTGGGTCGGCCAGGATGCGGCGGGTGAAGACGCCCTCGGTCACCACCTCGATGCGGGTGCGGACGGAGACCTTCGACTGCATCCGCACCCGAAAGCCGACCGTCTCGCCCACCGGCTCGCTGAGCGTGGCGGCCAGGCGGGCGGCGGCGGCGCGGGCGGCCAGCCGCCGCGGCTCCAGCAAGATGATCCGCCCGGCGGCGGCCCAGGGCGCACCGAGCAGGGCCGGCGGGACGCCCGTGGTCTTGCCGGCGCCGGGCGGGGCGACGAGCACGGCGTTGGGGCCGGCCTCCAGCGTCGCCTTCAGCGCGGGCAGAACTTCCTCGATCGGCAGCATCTTGAGGGCAGCCTTAGCCCCTGATCGCCGCAGGGTCACGGCAGGGCGTTGCGCGGACCGGCGATGCGCTCTAGCGTCCCCTCCCACAAGACCAAGGGGTCGGACCTCCGCCCCTTCAAGGGGGAGCCTGACGGCATGTCCGCAGACGCCGCGCCGAGCGGGAATCGGCTGTTCATCAAGAAATCCGTCGACCAGATCCAGCGCGAGGCCGCTGGCCATGCCCTGAAGCGGACCCTCGGGCCGATCAATCTGGTCTTCCTCGGCATCGGCTGCATCATAGGCGCGGGCATCTACGTCATGACCGGCAATGCGGCGGCGAATTTCGCCGGGCCGGGGGTGATGCTCTCCTTCGTGATCGCGGGCCTGGCCTGCGCCTTCGCGGGGCTCTGCTATGCGGAGCTGGCCTCCACCATGCCGGTGGCCGGCTCGGCCTACACCTACTCCTACGCCACCCTCGGCGAGGTGATCGCCTGGACGATGGGCTGGCTGCTGGTGCTGGAATACGGCGTCGCGGCGGCGACGGTGGCGGTGGGCTGGTCCGGCTATGCGGTCAGCTTCCTGAAGGACTTCGGGATCACGATCCCGCCTGAGCTCTCCAGTTCGATGATCCAGTCCATCACCGGGCCGGAGGGCGGACTGACCTTCCAGATGACCAGCAGCTTCAACCTGGTCGCCGCGCTCGGCATCCTGGCCGTCACGCTCCTGCTGGTGCTGGGGATCTCGGAGTCCGCATCGGTGAACAACGTGATCGTGGTGATCAAGGTGGGCGTGCTGCTCGCCTTTATCGCCATGGGCGTCTTCTTCATCAATTCGGACAACTGGACCCCCTTCATTCCCCCGAACGAAGGGGGTTTCACTTATGGGGTGGAGGGGGTCTTCCGCGCCGCCTCGGTGATCTTCTTCGCCTACGTCGGCTTCGAGGCGGTCTCCACCGCCGCGGGCGAGGCCAAGAACCCACAGAAGGACATGCCGTTCGGCATCCTGGGCTCCCTCTTCATCTGCACGGCCATCTACATCCTGGTGGCCGCGGTGCTGACGGGCGTGGTGCCCTACCGCGAACTGGGCGTGCCGGAGCCGATCGCCGTGGCGGTGGACCGCATGGGCATGCCCTGGTTCTCGTTCCTGATCAAAGTCGGCGCCATCGCCGGCCTCACGTCGGTGATGCTGATTCTCACCTACGGCCAGACGCGGGTCTTCTACGCCATGGCCCGCGACGGCCTGCTGCCGCGGCTCTTCTCGACCCTGCACCAGAGCTTCCGCACGCCCTGGATCGGCACGCTGGTGCTGGGCGCGCTGATCGCGGTGGCCTCCTCCATGCTGCCGATCACCATCCTCGGCGACCTCGTCAGCCTCGGCACCGCCTGCGCCTTCGCCATCGTCTGCGTCAGCGTGCTGTGGCTGCGCAAGGCGCGGCCGGACCTGGTGCGGCCGTTCACCGCCCCGGGCGGGGCGGTCATCCCGATCCTCGGCATCGTCTTCGCCTTCATCATGGCCGCGCCGCTGATCGCCGACATCTTCATCAAGGCCTCCTCGGGCGACCCGATCCCGGCGATCATCCTGGGCAGCTACATCGCCCTGGGCGCGCTGATCTATCTGGTCTACGGCATGCGCAACTCGCGGCTGGCCCGCGGCCTGCCGCAGGTCGACGACGAAGGCGACCCCACCCCGCTGGAAGCGATCCGCGAGGGCGTCGGCGACACCCGCGAATAGCCAAGAACGGCGGTCCTTCCCTTTCGCGCCCGGAAAGCCGATCTTACCGGCATGTCCGAGACCGCACCCGAAGGGCCGCCGATCCGCGCGCTGATCGCGCCCGTCACCCCGCTGCAGCAGAACTGCACCATCGTCTGGTGCGCCAGGACCAAGAAGGCCGCCGTGATCGATCCCGGCGGCGAGGTTCCGATGATCCTGGCGGCCCTGGCCGAACACGGCCTGACGCTGGAGAAGATCTGGATCACCCACGGCCACCTTGACCACGCCGGCGGCACGGCCGCGCTGAAGGAAGCCACCGGCGTCCCCATCGAAGGGCCTCACAAGGACGACGCCTTCTGGATCGACCAGATCGACGCCTCCGGCGCCAAATGGGGCATGCCGGAGGCCAGGGGCTTCACGCCCGACCGCTGGCTGGAGGACGGCGATGTGGTCACCCTCGGCGAGACCACCTTCGAGGTGATCCACTGCCCCGGCCACACGCCCGGCCATGTGATCTTCTTCAATCGTGAGGCCCGCTTCGCCCAGGTCGGCGACGTGCTGTTCCAGGGCTCGATCGGCCGCACCGATTTCCCGCGCGGCAACCATGCGGACCTGATCGCCGCCATCACCCAGAAGCTCTGGCCGTTGGGCGACGACGTGCGCTTCGTGCCGGGCCACGGCCCGATGTCGTCCTTCGGCCAGGAACGCCGATCAAATCCCTTCGTGGCCGACGCCGTCCTGGCGCGGTCCTGACGGCGGTTTCAGCCGTGAAATCCGGCCGTTACGCGAAAGAGCCAATGATCGGGTCGATGGACACCCGTGTCGACCCAACCGCCGAGCCCTCGGCCCATATCCTGATGGTCGACGACGACCCCGGGATTCGCGACGTGGTCTCCGACTTCCTGGGCCGGCACGGCTATGCGGTGGAGACCGCCGCCGACGCCCGCGAGATGGAAGAGGCGCTGGAGCGCGGCCGCACCGACCTGATCGTGCTCGACGTCATGCTGCCGGGCGAGGACGGCCTGGCCATCTGCCGCCGGCTGGCCGGCGCGGAGGGCGCCCCGCCGATCATCATGCTCTCGGCCATGGGCGAGGACACCGACCGGATCATCGGCCTGGAGCTCGGCGCCGACGACTACCTGCCCAAGCCCTGCAATCCACGCGAGCTCCTGGCCCGCATCCGCGCGGTGCTCCGCCGCCGGGCCGAGCCGCGCGAGGGCGACCCCTCCGCCATCGGCGCCGGCTGCGAGTTCGCCGGCTGGCGGCTGGACCTGGTGCGCCGCGAACTGCGCTCGCCGCAGGGGGTGGTGGTGAACCTCTCGTCCGGCGAATTCTCGCTGCTGCGCACCTTCGTCGAGCGCCCGCAGCGGGTGCTGAGCCGCGACCAGCTGCTGGAGTTCGCCCGCGGCCCCGACTCGGAAGCCTTCGACCGCGCCATCGACGTGCAGATCAGCCGCCTGCGCAAGAAGCTGGACGACGGCGGCGCCGGCCAGGACCTGATCCGCACCATCCGCAACGAAGGCTACATGTTCACCGCCAAGGTGAAGCGCACGTGACGCGGCCCGCCCGGGCGCCGACGGCGACGCTCTTCGGCCAGCTGCTGGCGCTGATCGTGCTGAGCCTGGTGGCCGCCCAGGGCATCAGCGCCTTCATCGTCTTCCAGCTGCCGCCGCCGACCCCGGACTTCTACCGCCTCAGCGAGATCGCCCAGACCTTCGGCCCCAACCCGCCGAGCTTCACCGAGCGGCGGGCCCTGAAGGTGGTCAACCGCGCCGAGCCGCCCTCCCCGCCCCTGCGCGGCCGCTACGTGCCGGCCATCAAGGCCAACCTCGCCGAGGCGCTGGGCGTCTCGGAGGACGACATCAAGATCGGCGCGGAATACCGCCCGCCGTGGACCGACCGGCGAACCCTGCGCACCATTAGGGCGCGGATAATCCGCGAAGGCGGCGGGCGCGAGGAGCACTTCCTGATCGCGCCGTTCGAGGTCGGTGTGCGCCAGGCGGACGGCAGCTGGCGCGTCGTGCAGCCCGAACCGCCCGGCTTCTTCAGCCCC
>DASPLZ010000351.1:0-4277 GCA_035627295.1 Phenylobacterium sp.
CTTCCTGGGCATCGCCGGCACCTCGCCGAACGTGCCGGCCACCTGGTACACGGACATCGACGTGACCTGGGGCATCACCGACAACGTCGAGCTGAAGCTGGGCGTCAACAACGTGGCCGACCAGCAGCCGCGCATCTACGCCCCGAACGTGCAGTCGGGCACCGATCCGTCGACCTACGACGTCATCGGCCGCCGCGCCTTCGGCTCGATCAAGCTGCGCTTCTAAGCCGAAGCACTCTAGGAATGAGGGCGGCGGAGCGATCCGCCGCCCTTTTTCTATGCGCGCGAGGCGAGGGAGGCCTTTCGTGACCATCGACCGCCGCCACGCCGCTTTCGGCCTGGGCTCGAGCCTGGTGCTGGCCGGCTGCGCCATCGCCCGGCCGTCGGCGCCGGTCATCGTCAATCTCGCCGAGGCGGCGGCCGAACCCGAGGGCCTCGACGCGGCGGCCGACATCGCCCGGCGGATGACCGTGCCGGTGCGGATCAACGGCTCGGGGCCCTACAGCTTCGTGGTCGACACCGGGGCCAACCGCTCGGTGATCGGCCTGGAGGTCGCCGGCGCCCTCGACCTGCCGCGCGCCGGCCGCGCGCCGATTCACGGCATCGCCGGGGTCGAACCGGCCGAGACCGTGTCGGTGGCGAGCCTGGCGGTGGGCGAGCTCAACTCCCGCCGGCTTCGCCTGCCGATGCTGCCCAAGGCGCGGCTGGGGGTCGACGGCCTGCTGGGCGTCGATGTGCTGCGCGACCGCGAGGTGACGCTGGACTTCGAGCAGGACCGCCTGCGCATCGACGCCTCGGGCCGCGGCGTGAAGGCGGTGCGCGGCGTCGCCAACAGCCGGCTGCGCGACTCCGCGCCCGACGACATGGTGATCGTGCCGGCCCGTTTCCGCTTCGGCCAGCTGATCATCGTCGACGCCGACGTCGGCGGCCTGCCGGTCACCGCCTTTCTGGACTCCGGCTCGCAGAACACCGTCGCCAACCGCGCCCTGCAGCGCGCCGTGGCCGGCCGTCTGCCGGACCTCGCCGCCCAGAAGACGGTGGTGCGCATGATCAGCGCCACCGGCCAGACCGCCTCGGGCGAGCTTTCGCCGCTGCCGGGCCTTCGGCTCGGGGGGCTGCGCATCGGACGGCTCTCGGCGGTGTTCGCCGATCTGCACATCTTCGACGTCTGGGACCTCAAGGAGCAGCCGGCCCTGCTGATCGGCATCGACGTGATGCGCCACTTCCGCTCGATCCGGATCGACTTCGGCCGCCGGCAGGTGGTGTTCCACGTGCCCGCGGGGACATCGCTCCCGCCGCCTCCGCCTCCGCCGCGCTAGCGGAGCGGAGTGGGGGCGAGCACCGCCGCGCCGTTGCCGGCGCGCAGCCGGGCCTCCATCGCGCCGTCGATCAGCCGCTCGGCGCGCGGGTCGCCCAGCACCCAGGCCGCCGCCGCCAGGGTCTTGGCCGAGGTGGCGCTGACGCCCAGCATCTTCTCCAGCGCCTCCAGCGGCGAGCCCGCGGGCCGCACGCGCTTGAGCCTCACCTCGCCGGAGAGCTTGGCCAGGGCCTTGGCCTTGGCCACCGCCTCGTAGAAGCCGCCGAGTTCATCCACCAGGCCGAGCTCGCGCGCCTGGGCGCCAGTCCAGACGCGGCCGCGGGCGATCTCGCCGACGCGGGCCGGCGGCAGCTTGCGGCCCGTCGCGACGCGGCCGATGAAGCGGTTGTAGATGTCGTCCGTCACCCGCGCGAAGGCGGCGCGCTGGGTCTCCGTCATCGCTCCTCGCGCGCCGAAGGTGTCCGAATACTCCGAGCCCACGTGCAGCCCCCGCACATCGACCCCGAAGCGGCTCAGCGCCGGGCCGACGGCGAACTTGCCGCCGAACACGCCGATCGAGCCGGTCAGGGTGGTCGGCTGGGCCACGATGGCCGAGGCCTGGCTCGCCACCCAGTAGCCGCCGGAGGCCGCATAGGTCCCCATCGAGACGACCACCGGCTTGCCCGCCGCGATGGAGCCGCGCACCGCATCCAGGATCTGCTCGGAGGCGACGTCCGAGCCGCCGGGCGAATTCACCCTAAAGACGATGGCCTTCACGTCCTTGTCCCTGGCCGCCGCGCGGATCGCCTTGGCCACGTCGTCGGAATAGATGCCGCCGCCGCCGGTGAAGGGATTCGCCGCGCCGCCTTCGCCGGTCATGATCGGGCCCTCGGCCTCGACCACCGCGATGGCCTGGCCCGTCTCGGCGCCCGAGCGGGGATTGTAGTCGTCGAAGTCGACCAGCTTGGCGCCCTTGCCGGCCCGGCCCAGCAGGGCCTGGGAGGCTTCCTCGACCTGGCCGACCTTGTCGATCAGCCCCTGGCGCAGGGCCTCGTCCGCCAGGTGCGGCCCGCTCTCGAGGGCCGCGCGCAGCTGCGCCGGGGTGCGGTTCGGCCGCTCGCCGGCCGCCGCCGCCAGGGTCTGGTCGTAGACCGAGCCCATCCAGGAGAGCTGCGATTCCCGGTGCTCGGGCGTGTAGTCGCTGTAGAGGTAGGGATTGACCGCGTTCTTGTATTCATAGCGCTGCTGGAAGTCGGCCTGGACGCCGTACTTGTCGAAGGCGCGCTTCAGGAACATGTCCTCGGCCGCCAGGCCCGTCACCTGCAGCGAGGCGCCGGGCTGCATCCACAGCTCGCTGGCCGAGGCGCCCAGCATATAGGTCGCAGTCGTCACGCCGGCCGGATAGATGCCCTGGCTGTGGGCGACGATCGTCTTGCCGGCGGCGCGGAAGCGCTTGAAGGCCAGGCGCAGTTCCTCGGCCGCGGCGGGCTCCATGCCGCCCTCGGGCAGGCGCACCAGCACGCCCTTGATCTTGTCGTCGGTCTTGGCCCGTTCCAGGGTCTCGATGATCGACATCACTGAGGTCGAGCGCCGGCCGATGGTCAGGAACGGGTTCTGCGGCGCCTGGTCGGTGAGCCCCTGGCGCAGGTCGAGCTGCAGCACGGTGTGCGACGGCGTGGGCGCCGGCTTGGCCGCGCCGGCGGCCATCACCACCAGCAGGAACGGCACGCCGATGAAGAACAGCACAAGGCCCGCCAGCACGCCGGCCATGGTGGTCAGGAACTGCTTCATCGACGAAAAGCCCTCTCTGGCTTTCGCTATAGGGCGCGCGAGGGCGGCGCGTAAGGGGGCGCGTCGCAGACTTGCGCGCGGCGCGGCCGTGCGTCCTTCGAGACGCGGCTTCGCCGCTCCTCAGGATGACTAATTCAGCAATTGCACAGGTTTAGTCATGGTGAGGGCGGCCCGGAGGGCCGTGTCTCGAACCACGCACTGACGGCCCGCTGCGAACCTATTTCGACGGCAGAAACGGCGAGAAGGTGATCACCGTGAAGGTGTCGCGGATGTGCGGCCGGGTCTGCACCTGGTGGGTGACGAAGGCGCCGATGTCGGCCTCGCGGGGCAGGGCGAACTTGGCCAGGAGGTCGTACTGGCCAGAGGTCGAGTAGACTTCGGAAGTGTGCTCGACGTTGTCGACCACGTCGGCGGCCACGTCCTGCGCCTTGCCGAGGTCGCATTTGATGAACACGAAGATGACCGTCATCATGGCTGCTTAAGGTCTCCGCCCTGGTGCGGCACTCTCTAGCAGCCCGCGCCAAGAGGCGACACCTCTAGGGCAGGGGCGCGTAGGCGGCCTGCAGATCCTCGTCAGCCTCGATTCCCGGCCGGAAGGTTGGAACCACCCGCGCCCTGGTCGCCTGCTCGAAGGCGTAGCCGAGCGAGAGCAGCTTCGCCTCCGACCAGGCCGGGCCGATGAAGGAGAGCCCGACCGGCAGGCCGCGCACCGCGCCCATCGGCACGGTGAGGTGCGGATAGCCGGCCACCGCCGCCGGGCGCGAGGCCGAGCCCAGCCACGCGGAGTCGTTCACCGGGTCGGTCAGCGGAGCAGGGGCGTTGGTGGGGGCGACGATGGCGTCGAGGCGGTGCTCGGCGACCCAGCGGTCGATCCCCCCGGCGCCGGCGATGCGGCGGGCGTCGGCCTTGGCCTTCAGATAGGCGGGATCGTCAAGCCCGCCGAGGGTGGCGACCAGCTGGAACAGCTCCTGGCCGAACAGCACGGTTTCGCGCGGCTCGGACGCGTTGAAGGCGATGAGGTCATCCAGGGTGCGGGCGCGAACCGCCGGCGGCGCGGCGGCCAGGTAGGCGTTGATCCCGGCCTTGAACTCGTAGCCGAGAATCAGGTTCTCGGCGTCGCCCAGGCCCTTGAACTCGGGGTTCGGCAGGTCGACCAGCTCCGCCCCCGCCGCGCGCAGGGCCGCGAGCG
>DASPLZ010000352.1:0-3022 GCA_035627295.1 Phenylobacterium sp.
CGAGTTCTGCGAGGATATCGTCCTTTGAGCCGAAGTGGGCGATCGCCCACTGATGCTGGCGGTACCAGAGGCTTCCCGGCCGAACGAAGGGAAGCTCCTGCACCATCTCGTAGGAGACCGGCAGCTTGACGGTGACCGTCAGAGCATCGAGCGGCTCGGCCTTGTCGCCGAAGATCGCGAACATCTTGCCGCGCACCCGCAGGCAGCGCGTGAAACCCCAGCCCGGCGCGGCGTCGGTTTCCAGCAGGGTTAGGCCGTAGGCGGTCAGCTCGGCCTCGGCGCGCTGATGCGGGGTCTCGGACACCTGCGCAGGCTAGCATGGGCCGGGCCTGGAGGTGAGAAGCCTAGACCGCGCGGCCGTAAAGCTGCGTCGCCCGCGCTTCGAAGCAGTCCATCAGCCGGCGTACGGCGTGGTCGAAATTGGCTTGCAGCAGCCCGTCGAGCAACCGGCTCTTGAAGGCGAAGTCGATGTCGAACTCCACCCGGGTCCCGGCCGGGTCGGGCAAAAAGCGCCATTCGTTCTGCAGCTTGCGGAAAGGACCTGACAGCAGGCTCACAGTGATCCGCCGCTCGACGGCGTAGCGGCGCACGCGGGTGGAGAACCGCTCCTTCAGGAAGGAGAAGCCCACCGCCGCTTCGGCGTCGGCGCCGCTGATCCCCTGCCCGTCGTCGATGCGGTTCCAGACCCGGATGCCGGTCACCCAGGGCACGAACTCCGGGTAGCGGTCGATGTCGCCGACCAGCTGAAAGAGCTGGTCGGGCGCGTAGGGCAGGACCTTGGTGACGTGGTGGCGGCGCAAACGGCGCCCTTCAGCCCTGCGCCGCGCGCGCCGCCTTCAGCCGTGCGAAGTCCTCGCCGGCGTGGTGCGACGAGCGGGTCAGCGGGCTGGAGGATACCATCAGGAAGCCCTTGGCCCGCGCGATGGCGGCGTAGGCGGCGAACTCGTCGGGGGTCACGAAGCGGTCGACGGCGGCATGCTTGCGGGTCGGCTGCAGGTACTGGCCGATGGTGATGAAATCGACGCCGGCCGAGCGCATGTCGTCCATCACCTGCATGACCTCCGGCTTGGTCTCGCCGAGGCCGACCATGATGCCGGACTTGGTGAACTGCTGCGGGTCGCGCTCCTTCACCCGCTCAAGCAGGCGCAGGGAGTGGAAGTAGCGCGCGCCGGGCCGGATCGAGAGGTAGAGCCGCGGGACGGTCTCCAGGTTGTGGTTGAAGACGTCCGGCCTGGAGTCGATCACCGTCTCGGCCGCGCCGGTCTTGCGCAGGAAGTCGGGCGTCAGGATCTCGATGGTCGCGCCGGGCGCTGCGGCGCGGATGGCGCGCACCGTCTCGGCGAAGTGGGCGGCGCCGCCGTCGTCGAGGTCGTCGCGGTCCACCGAGGTGATGACCACGTGCTTCAGGCCCATCTTCGCCACCGCCTCGGCGACGCGCGCGGGCTCGGTCGGGTCGAGCGGGCCAGGCAGGCCCGTGGCGACGTTGCAGAAGGCGCAGGCCCGCGTGCAGGTCTCGCCCATGATCATCATGGTGGCGTGGCTCTGGCTCCAGCACTCGCCGATGTTGGGGCAGCCGGCCTCCTCGCAGACGGTGGTCAGGCCGTGCTGGCGCACGATGTTGCGGGTGGCGAGATAGCCCTCCGAGCCCGGCGCGCGCACGCGCAGCCACTCGGGCTTGCGCAGCAGGGGCGTTTCCGCATTGGCCTGCTTCTCGGGGTGCCTGGGGCGGGCCGCCAGGGTGTCGATAACCGTCGCCATGACGCCTAGATCGTCCTTCGCGGGCGTCGGATCAAGCATGACGCTTGCGCGCGGGCGCGAGGGCAAGGGACAAGGGGCCTCGTGCGCCCTCCCCTCGCCGCCCTGATCGCCGCCCTCGCGCTCGCCGGATGCGGCGACGACACCTCCCGCGAGCCCTTCGCCGAGAGCCGCATGCCGCCGGGCCTGGCCGGGCGCTTCGCCCCGCCGGAGGGCTGGGCCTGGGGCTTCCTGCAGGTCGGCGAGGCGCCGGTGCAGCGCTATGGCGTCGCCGCCCCGCCGGGCGCGCCGCGCGGGGAAATCCTGATCCTGCCCGACCCCGGCGACAGCGCCGAGGTGTGGTTCGAGACCGCCCGCGACCTCGGCGCGCGGGGCCATACCGTCTGGGTGCTGGAGGCCCCCGGCCAGGGCGGCTCGGGCCGCTACGGGGTCTCCGGTCCGCCTCGCGGCGCAGCCGGCGAGGAAGCGGTCCGCGGCGTCCGGGCCATGCTCGACGTCGTCATCCGCCCGGAGGGCCGCCCGGTCGTGGTGCTCGCCGACCGCCGCGCCGCCGGCGTGGCCATGGCCGCCGCGGCGGGACGGCCTCCCCGGGGCCTCATCCTCTCCAGCCCGGCGGTCGAGGGCGACGGCGGGCTGGCCGGGCGGCTGGGGATCGGCGGCGAGGAGTGGTCGCGGCGGACGCCGGACGACGTGACCGAGAAGCTCACGCACGATCCGGCCCGCGGCGGCGTGCGCAACGCCTGGAAGCTGGCCAATCCGGACCTGCGCCGGCCGGCCACGCCCCTGGCCCTGGCCGAAGCGCCCTCGCCGCCCGCCGGTGCGAACCTGCTGGTCCTGGCGGCGGACGACGCCAGGGACGCCGCGGCGCTCTGCACGGCTGGTTGCCGGCTCGTCCGCCTGGCGCGGGCGTGGCCGGCGCTGCACCTCGAAGCCGACGCCGCGCGCGCCCGCTGGCTGGATGAGGTCGACCGCTTCGTGCGCGAGCGGCGCGATCACGCGGCGTTGCAGAGCTTTTCATCGCCCCCGCCGCCGGATAGCGTCCCCGCTCGCCAGGCGACCGGGGAGGAAACGCCGCCAGATGCCGCGTCCGAACGACGTGGGGGCCAATAGCGGGGTGTTCGACGCCCTGCTGGCCGCCAGCAAGCGCTACGGCGCCAAGAAGCCGATCCTGGAGGACCAGGAACGCAATCCGCTCAGCTACACGGATCTGATCCGCGCGGCCTTCGCCCTGGGGCGCAAGATCAGCGCGATCACCAGCCCAGGCGAG
>DASPLZ010000353.1:0-2634 GCA_035627295.1 Phenylobacterium sp.
TGGCCTGCAGCATGTCGAAGGCCTCCTCGCCGCGGACCTCGCCGAGGATCACCCGGTCGGGGCGCATCCGCAGGGCGTTCTTGACCAGCTCGCGCTGGCGCACCTCGCCCTTGCCTTCGATATTGGGCGGGCGGGTTTCCATGCGGACGACGTGCGGCTGCTGCAGCTGCAGCTCGGCGGCGTCCTCGATGGTGATCAGGCGCTCCTTGTGGCTGATCGCCGCCGAGAGCGCGTTGAGCAGGGTGGTCTTGCCCGAGCCGGTGCCGCCGGAAATCACCGTCGAGACGCGGCTGGCCACCGCCCCCCGGAGGAATTCGGCGACGGCGGCGGGCATGGCCCCCACCTCAACCAGCCGCTCCAGGCTGTAGGGCTTCTTGGAGAACTTGCGGATCGAGACCGCCGCCCCGTCGATGGTGATCGGATAGATCGCCGCGTTCACCCGGCTGCCGTCCGGCAGGCGCGCATCGACCATCGGCGAGGACTCATCGATCCGCCGCCCGACGCCGGCGACGATGCGGTTGATGATCCTGAGGAGGTGGTCGTTGTCGCGGAAACGGATGGGGGTGAGCTGCAGCTCACCCTGCCGCTCGATATAGACTTGGTGGGGCCCGTTGATCAGGATGTCGTTGACGCTGTCGTCCTTCAGGATCGGCTCGATGGGCCCGAGGCCCACCATCTCGTCGAACACCTGGGCCCCCAGCTGATCGAGCTCGGCGGCGTTCAGCGCCAGCCGGTCGCTCTTGGCGACGTCGCCGACCAGGGCGCGGACCTGGCGGCGCATCTCCGGCTCGTCGAGCTTGTCGAGCTTGGCGAGGTCGAGCTCGTCGATCAGCCGCGCGTGGATGCGCAGCCGCGTCTCCATCAGGGGGTCGCTTTGGACCACCGGCGGCGGCGCGGCCGCCTCGACGGTCTCGACGAGGGCCAGGGCTGGCGCCGGCGCGGGCTCGCCGCGGCGCAGGGAGAAGCGGCTCATCAGGCGGCCCTCACCGCGCCGGGACGGGCCGGCTCACCCAGGGGCTCGGCCCGGCGCGACGGCGCCTCCACGAGCCGGTCGACCAGCGCCTCGACGTCCTTGACCAGCTTCGACTTCGGCCGGTGATGGCGCACCGGCCCGCCGAGGTTGACGGAGGTGGAGGCGGCCTCCCAGTCGGAGGCGATCCCGCCATCGGCCTTGCGCTGCAAGGCCCGCTCGGCCTCGCCGAGGCTGGGCGCCGGTCCGAACATCTTCTTGTTCAGGCGGTTCAGCACGATACGCGGCGGCGGCGCCTCGGGCAGATCCGCCTCGATCTCGCCGGCCATGGCCCGCGCGGAGAGCAGGGCCGGAACGGTGAGCTCGGAGACCAGCACCACCTCGTCGGCGCCGGCGAGCACGTCGAGGGTCCAGGACTGGCGCAGGCGGGGCGCATCGACGATCACCCAGTCGTAGGCCTGGCAGGCGACCTCCAGCAGGCGGATCACCGCCTCGGCGGAGATCTGGTGGAAGGCCCGGGGATCGCGCGGCGCGGCGAAGAGGTCGAAGTCGTCCTCGACGTGGGCGGCGAAGGCCGACAGCACCGCCGGGTCGATGCGATCGGCCGTGGTCTCGGCAAGCCGCAGGTTGGGCGTGGCGCCGAGGTAGGCGCTGGCGGCGCCGTCGGCGAGATTGAGGTCCACCAGGCAGACCCTGCGCCGTCCCTTGCAGCGCTGGGCGAGCACGGCGGCCGCCTCGATGGCCAGGGTGGTCGCGCCGCAGCCGCCGACCGTGCCGACGAAGGCCCAGCAGCGGCTGTCCTGCGGCGGCGGGGGCGGCGCGGCGAGCATGGCGCTCGGCGCGGCCTGGGCCATCAGCGCGGCGGCGGCCAGCGCCAGATCGGCGGGGCCGAACGGGGACTCCAGAACGTCCGAGCGGGGCAGCCGCAGCAGGCTCTTGACCAGGGCGGCCGGCAGATGCGCGCCGATCAGCAGCGCCGCCGGCGGCTCCGGCTGGCGCGCCAGCGCCTCAATCGCCGCCAGGGCCTCGGTCGGCGAGGCGTCGGCGTCGATCAGCGCCAGGTCACAGGGACCGATGGCGCCTTCCTCGAACAGCATGCCGGGCAGGGACTCGCGCGCCAGCGGCCCGAGCCGCTCGCCCAGCACCCGGACGGTGCGGCCAGCCAGGAACGGGTTGCTCATGAGCGGCGCTTCTTCCGCGTCTTGCCGGGGGCCTGCGCCGGCTTCTCGGTGACCCCCATCAGGATAAGGTCGATGGCGCTAGGCTCGTTGGCGGCCACCAGCGGGTCGACCGGCGGCGGGCGCGGCGGCAGGGCGGCCGAGGTGCGCGGCGTGACGATGATCACCAGCTCGGTCTCGTTCTTGCGGAACTGGCTGGAGCGGAAAAGGGCGCCCAGCACAGGTACATTGCCGATCCCCGGCACCTGGCGCAGGCTGTTGGCGTAGTCCTGCTGGAAGAGGCCGGCGATGGCGAAGCTCTCGCCGTCGCGCAGCTCCACCGTGGTGGCCGCCCGTCGCACGGAGAGGCTCGGGATGTCCACGCCGTTGACCCGCAGGCTCTGGCGCGGATCGAGCTGGCTGACCTCGGGGGCGACCTTCAGCCGGATGAGGCCGTTGTCCTGCACCACGGGCGTGAAGTCGAGCTTCACTCCGAACGGCTTGAAC
>DASPLZ010000354.1:0-2481 GCA_035627295.1 Phenylobacterium sp.
CGATGCCGATGCCGGTGTCGGTCACCGCGATGCGCACGCGCTCGCCCAACAAGTCGCTGCGCACCTCGCCCCGCAGCGCGATCCGGCCGCCCTTCGGCGTGAACTTCACCGCGTTGGAGAGGAGGTTCAGCAGCACCTGCTTGATGGCCCGGTAGTCGGCCTCGATCTCCGGCAACTGCTGAAACTCGACGGTGAGCGCCAGCCCAGCCTGCTCGGCCCGCGTGCGGACCAGCCGCACCGCATCGTCGGCCACCTCGCCCAGGTCCACCGGCTCGAACTTCAGGTTCATCTTGCCGGCCTCGATCTTCGACATGTCCAGGATGTCGTTGATCAGCGCCAAGAGGTGCTGACCCGAGGCGTGGATGTCGTTGGCGTATTCCTTGTATCGGGGATCGCCCAGCGGCCCGAACATCTCCGTGACCATGATCTCCGAGAAGCCGTTGATGGCGTTCAGCGGCGTGCGCAGCTCGTGACTCATGTTGGCCAGGAACTCGCTCTTCGCCTTATTGGCGCTCTCGGCCCGCACCTTCTCGTTGGCGTACTTGTGGGCGAGTTCGGCGAACTCCTCCTGGCTGCGCTCCAGCGAAACGACCGCCCGCTGCAGCTGCTCCTCGTTGAGCCGCCGCGCTTCCTCCTGGCTCTTGATGGCGGTGACGTCCGCGGCGGTCATCACCAAGCCGCCGTCGGCGGTCCGCCGCTCGGTGATCTGCAGCCAGCGCCCGTCGTTCAGCTCCGCCTCGCGCACCCCGCGCACGCCGTCCGGCGAGGGGATCTCCTGCTTGATGGCGAGTTGCACGAACCGGTTCACCGTTTCGCGCGAGACGCCCGGCTTCAGCACCCGCGGCTCCAGCCCGAAGAAGGTGCGGAAGTTGACGTTGCACATCAACAGCCGACCGGTCCGGTCCCAGAGCGCAAAGGCTTCGGGGACGCTCTCGATCGCGTCGCGCAGGCGGTTCTCGGCGGCCTGAGCCCGCGCCTGGGCGATCCGCTCCTCCGTGACGTCAAGCGCCACGCCGATGATCCGGGCGTAACTGCCGCGCTCGCCGGCGGCGAACGCCTGTCCGCGTGCGTCCACCCACACCAGCTGACCCGGGCGTTCGCGCGGAACGCGGAAGGAGACGTCGAAACCCCCGTGCACCGCCGCCTGACCGAGCGCGTGCCGCACCCGGTCGCGATGGTCCTGGCTGATCCGGTCGAGCACTTGCTGGCCCGAAACGACGCCGCCGCCGCCCCAGCCGAGCATCACTCCCATCACATCGGACAGGAAGACCTCGTCGGTGGTGAGGTCCCACTCCCAGATGCCGCAGCGCGCAGCTTCCACGGCCATGCGAAAGCGCTGCTCGCTGGCGGTCGCCGCCTGCCGCACCGCCGCCGCCCGGCGTCCCTGCAGCAGCAGGAAGAGCCCGAGTGTCGTCGCGATGCCGAGCGGCACAAGCAGGGACAGGAGATTCTGGATGAACTCGCCCCCCAGTGGAGCGGGGCCGGCGGCGGGCGCCGCCGCGACGGCCAGCAGGTGTCCGCCCGCGGACGGCCTCAGGACAAGATCGGTGGCCGCCATCCCTTCCCGTTCGGCTCGGATCAACCGTCCGGCCTCGGCGTCTGCCGCGGAGAGCCCGAACGCTTCGGTGAGCGTCGCGGCGCCGCTGATCCCGACACTGGCCACCAGCCGGCCGTCCGGCAGCGCCACCGCCGCCGTGGCGCCCGTCGGCGCGAACCGGGCTGTGTCAATGGCGGCGACGATGAACCCGCCGGTGCGTCCCGGCGCGGCGGCGACCATGTAGAGCCTGCGCTCGTCCTGGGGCGCCGCGCCGATCCAGGGCAGCCGGCCGGATGAGCGGGCCGCGCGTATGGCGTTGGTGAAATCGGCGCCGTCCGGGGCTCCCGCCACGGCGACCACTTGGCCCTGGGCGACGACGGCAAGCGCCCTCACCGTCGGGCCCGCGGCGGCGAGGCCGGCTTCGGCCGCATCCATCGGAGCGGCCGGCGCGGCGTTGGCGAGCGCGCCCGCTACCTTCAGGCCCGCGCCCACCTGGGCGACCTCGGCGTCGATGCGCGCGGCAAGAGCCTCCGCCCGGAGAGTCAAACTGGCGGCCGGCGAGCCCGCGGGCGATTGGCGCGAGGCGTTGTCCAAACGCCAGCCGGCAAAGGCGACATAGAGGGCAAGCAGCAGGATGGCGCCCAGGATCAGGGCGCGGGAGATCGCCTGCGGATCATCCTTGGACGGAGCATCCGGGCGATCGGTGCGGCGGCGGAATCCGCCCTCGGCGCGGCGCCCCCTCTGAGCCGCCGCGCGGTCACTCTGCCCGCCCATGGCCAAAGGCGACCGCTCCCTTGCCCGAAACCCGATTCACCCCTCGGCGCGAATCATAGGTGAGGGCGGACTCCCCGTCACGAGTCCGCGTTCGCCGCTGCGACGATATTTCAAACTCCGCCGGTGTCCGTCTCGCCGTCGCGCTCGGCCCGAGCCGCCGCCATGCGGTC
>DASPLZ010000355.1:0-4367 GCA_035627295.1 Phenylobacterium sp.
GACATCACCGAGGCCAACGCGGCGCTGGAGCCCGAGCGTCTTGTCGGCGTCGAAACGGGCGTGGCCTGGACGGGGAAGGACGCGTCGCTGCAGGCGACCCTCTTCTGGAACCGCCTGGACGACGCCATCGCCAACGTGACCGTCGGCGCCGGGCCCGGGACCTTCCCGCGCGCGGGCTTCGTGCCGTCGGGCGGCGTGCTGCGCGAGCGGCGCAACGCGGGGCGCATCGAGGCCTGGGGCTTGGAGGCGGAGGCGCGCCGCAGGTTGGGCGACCGCCTCACGCTCGACGCCGCCGTCGCCTTCACCAACGCCGAGGTCGACGGCGGCGGGCAGGCGCCGCAGCTGACCGGCCTTCGCCCCGCCCAGGCGCCGCGCTGGTCCGCCCGCGCCGGCGCCGACTGGCGCGCCGCCGAGCGGCTGAGCCTCAAGGGCGAGCTCTTCTATGAAGGCCGCAGGTTCGACGACGACCTGAACAGCCGGGTCCTGTCGCCGGCGCTGACCCTGGACTTGCGGGCGGAATGGCGGCTGCGCCGCGCCCTCAGCCTCTACGCCTCCCTGGAGAACGCCCTCGACGCCAAGGTCGAGACGGCGGAGACCGCCGATGGCGTGGAGAGCTTCACCGCGCCGCGCCTCCTGCGGGTCGGGCTGGCGCTGCGCTTCGGCTCCTAGCCGCCGCGATTGCGCCGAACGGCGGCGACGCTTAACAGCCACCCATGCCCTCCGATCCGCAAAGCCCCGCCAAGCTGCCCCGGCGGGCTTTTGCGATCATCTTCTGCGTCTCGCTGGCCACCGCGCTCGGCAATACCGGCATGATCTCGGTGCTGCCGGCGATCGGGCGCTCGATCGGCATTCCCGATCCGCTGGTGGTGGCGGTGTTCTCGCTCTCGGCCCTGCTCTGGGCAGGGTCCTCGCCGTTCTGGGCGACGGCCTCTGACCGGTTCGGGCGCAAGCCGCTGATGATCGTCGGCCTGACCGGCTTCATGGTCTCGATGATCGGCTGCGGGATCGTGGTCACCGCCGGCCTGCACCACTGGGCCTCGCCGATCAATCTCATGGGCTACACGATCAGCGGCCCGATCATCATCTTCGTCTTCTTCCTGTTCGCCCGGGCGAGCTTCGGCCTGTTCGGCGCGGCCTCGAACCCGGCTACCCAGGCCTATGTGGCCGAGCGCACCTCCCGCGCCGACCGCACCCAATCGATGGCCAGCCTCGCCGGCGCCTTCGGTCTCGGCACGGTGGTGGGGCCGTTCATCGCCCCGCTCTTCGTGCTGCCGGGGATCGGCCTGGCGGGTCCCATGTTCGGCTTCGCGCTGATCGCCGCGGTGATGCTTTTCGTGGTGGTGCGCTTCCTGCCCGAGGGGAACGCGCCGCCGCCCGATCCCCTGGAGGAGGAGCCGCCGCCCCCGCCGGCGGGCGAGAAGCTGAAGCCCATGTGGCGCGACCCGCGGCTGACGCCGTTCCTGATCTACGGCTTCCTGGTCGCCACCTGCCAGACGGGGCAGGGGCAGACGCTTGGCTTCCTGATCATCGACAAGCTGAAGCTCGACCCCATCCAGGCGCAGGGATTCATCGCCGTCGCCATGATGTTCGGCGCGGTCGCCGGGCTTCTGGCGCAGTGGGGCGTCATCCGCATGTTCCAGATGGGGCCGCGGGCCCTGCTGCGCTGGGGCGTCGCGGTGGCGGCGCTGGGCAACTTCCTGACCGCCGTCTCGCCTAACTACTGGACCGTGGTGGTCGGCTATGCGGTGGCGAGCCTCGGCTTCGGCCTGGCGCGGCCGGGGTTCACCGCGGGCTCCTCGCTCGCGGTGCACATGCACGAACAGGCCCGCGCCGCCGGGGCCATCGCCGCGGTGAACGGCGTCAATGTGGTGCTCGCGCCGCTGTTCGTGATGCTCTACGAGCGCGTCGCGCCGGCGCCGTTCTACCTGAACATGGCGGTGCTGCTGGGGCTTCTTCTCTACGCCTACCGCAACCCGCGCCTGCGCGACGCCGACCCGGCCCCCGCCCCGCGGGAGGAGACGATCCGCGCCACCCTCGAGCGGCGCGACGAAGGCCCCTCGATCTAGGGCTCGGCCCTGAGCCGCCGCACCATCTCGGCCGAGAGGTAGCCGTCCGGCGGCAGGCCGCGCGCCGCCTGCCAGCGCCGCAGGGCCGCGCGGGTGCCCGAGCCGACCACCCCGTCCGGCTGGCCGGGGTCGAAGCCGGCGCGGGCCAGGGCCTGCTGGGCGGCGATGCGGTCGGCCAGCGACATCGGCGGCTCGGACGGCCAGGCCTGCACGATCCCAGGCCTGCCGAGGAAGGCGTCGGCCAAAAGGCCGATGGCCAGGGCGTAGGCCAGGGAGTTGTTGTACTTGCGGATCACGAAGTGGTTGGGGAACAGCAGGAACGCCGGCCCCTTCGCCCCCATCGGGACCACCAGCTGCGTCTCGGCCGAGGCCTGGGTCGCGATCCACGGGCGGCCGTCGGCTCGGCGCACGCCGCGGGCTTCCCACGCGGCCGGCTGCCAGCGGGGGCCTTCGGTGAGGCTGTAGTCGAAGCCCTGCGGCAGGATCACCTCGCGCGCCCAGTCGCCGCCGCGCACCCAGCCGCTGGCCGAGAGCAGATTGGCGGCCGAGCCCAGGGCGTCTGCGCGGGAGGCCCAGATGTCGATGTGGCCGTCGCCGTCCGCATCCACCGCGCGGTCGAGGTAGGTCTGCGGGATGAACTGGGTCTGGCCCATGGCGCCGGCCCAGGAGCCTTTCAGCTTCTCGCGCGGGATGTCGCCGGCGGCGAGGATCTTCAGGGCCGCGATCAGCTGACCCTCGGCCCAGGCCCGGCGGCGGCCGTCGGCGGCGAGGGTGGCCATGGAGCGCACCACGTCGAAGTCGCCCTGGATGGCGCCGAAGGCCGACTCCATCGCCCAGATCGCCAGGAGGATGTCGCGGTTGACGCCGAAGCGGCTCTCGATCCCCGGCAGGAAGGTGAGCTCGGTGCGCAGCCGGCGGCCCTGGCCGATCCGCGCTTCGCTGAACTGGCCCTTGATGTAGTCGCCGATCGGCTTGGAGAACTCCGGCTGGGCGCCGTCCAGCTGGACGACGCGGGGGTTCGGCGTCAGGCCCTCCAGCTCCCGGTCCACCACCCGCTGTGGCACGCCGGCGGCCAGCGCCTTGCCGCGGAACTCCGAGAGCCACAGGTAGAAGCCGGCGGCCGCCGGGGGCGGGGCGGTTCCCGGTTCCTGGGCGACGGCGGTGCGCAGGGCGGGGGTGGCGCAGCCGGCGAGGGCGAGGCTAAGGAAGATTCGGCGATCCATGGGCGCAAGCTAGCCGGACGGATCGCGGCGCTTCAATGGCATAGGCCCGCGCGGATTGACTTGCCGGCCTCCCCGGCCTATACGCCCGCCTCCCATCCGCGCCCCTTCCCGGGCGCGCTTTTGCTTGTAAGAGACGAAGACGGCCATGAAAGTTCGCAGCTCGCTCAAGACGCTCAAGACGCGCCATCGCGACTGCAAGCTCGTGCGTCGCAAGGGCGTCCTCTACGTGATCAACAAGACCAACCCGCGCTTCAAGGCCAAGCAAGGCTAAGACGGCGATGGTCCGCGGCGTCCTCTGGGACGTCGGCAATGTCATCGTGCGCTGGGATCCGCGCACGCTCTATTCCAAGATCTTTCCGGACCCCGTGGAGCGCGAACGCTTCCTCGGCGAGGTCTGCACCATGGCCTGGCATTCGGCGCACGACTTCGGCGTGACCTTCGCCGAGAACCGCCGCGACCTGCTGGCGCGCCACCCCGAACATCGCGAGGCGATCCTGGCTTGGGAGACCCGCTGGTGGGAGATGTTCTCCGGCGCGATTCCCGAAACCGAAGCGGCGATCCATGCCCTGGCCGACCGCGGGGTTCCGCAGGTGGCGCTCACCAACATGTCGCACGAGACCTGGGAGGGCACCTTCGCCATGAGCCCGGCGTTCGGGCGGCTGACGGGCAAGGTGGTGTCGGGGCTCGACGGCGTCGCCAAGCCGGATGCGGCGATCTTCCACCTGGCGGCGGAGCGGGCGGGACTGGAGCCTGGGGAGCTGCTGTTCGTCGATGACAGCGCCGGCAACGTCCGCGCCGCCGAGGCGTTGGGGTTCAGGACCCACCTCTTTGCGGATTCGAAAGCGCTGCGCCCTGCGTTGGAAGCGGTCGGCCTGCTCTAGCGGCCGCGCACGAACTCCAGGAACTCCTGCCGCGTGCGGGGGTCGTCGCGCACCTCGCCCAGCAGGCTGGAGGTGGTCAGCTGCGAGCCGGGCGTATTGACCCCGCGCAGGGTCATGCAGCTGTGCTCGGCCTCGATCACCACCCCGACGCCCTTGGGCCGCAGGATGTCCTGGATCGCCTGGGCGATCTCGGCGGT
>DASPLZ010000356.1:0-2561 GCA_035627295.1 Phenylobacterium sp.
TCACCCCGCCGACCGTCTACGACTCCATCCCGCCGGAGGCGCGCGACGCCCTGCCCGTAGCGGCCTGAAATCCTCCCCCGCCTGCGGGGGAGGGGGACCGCGAAGCGGTGGAGGGGGCGCGACTTGGCGTGGACCTCGGCAGGTTTACGCCGACGCCTTCGTGCTGAGTCTCAGTGCAGAACCTCGCCCCCTCCACCGCTTCGCGGTCCCCCTCCCCCGTTGCACGGGGGAGGATTAGGTGCGTCTTGTCCCGCTGAAGGTGCTCGGACGCTGGTTCAAGCGCCAGCTGCCCAAGTCGCTGTTCGGCCGCAGCCTCCTGATCATCATCCTGCCGGTGGCGCTGATGCAGATCGCCGTCACCTACGCCTTCTTCGACGCCCATTGGGCCACCGTGACCAGCCGCCTCTCCGAGGGCCTGGCCGGCGACATCGCCTGGGTCGCCGACGCCTACGCCGCCGACCCCAGCCCCGAGGCCGCCGGGCGCCTGATCGAGCGGGCGGAGACCTCCCTCGGCCTCTCGGTCGCCGTGCAGCCGGGCGCCGCCCTGCCCGCGCGCCGCCGCGTCTCGCTCTTCGCCGCCGTCGACCGGGCGCTGGAGAAGGCGCTGGAGGCGCGGCTCGACGACCCGTTCTGGTTCGACACCACCCGCTACCCCGCCTACGTCGACATCCGCGTGCGGACCGAGGCCGGGACCTTGCGCATCCTCGCCCCGCGCGACCGGGCCGTGGCGACGCAAGGGCATATCTTCATCCTCTGGATGACCATCGCCACCCTGCTGCTGACCGCCGTCGCCATCCTCTTCATCCGCAACCAGGTGCGCGCCATCGAGCGCCTGGCCGACGCCGCCGACGCCTTCGGCAAGGGCGCGGAGGGCGAGCCCTTCAAGCCGCACGGGGCCAAGGAGGTGCGCCAGGCCGCCGAGGCCTTCCTGGCCATGCGCTCGCGCATCCAGCGCTATGTCGAGCAGCGCACCGCCATGCTGGCGTCGGTCAGCCACGACCTGCGCACCCCCCTTACCCGCCTGAAGCTGGAGCTCGCCCTCGCCGAGCCCGACGCGCGCACCGCCGCGATGAAACGCGACCTCTCCGAGATGGAGCACATGATCGATGAGTACCTCGCCTTCGCCCGCGGCGAGGGTGGCGAGCAGGTGGAGGCGATCCCGCTGCGCGCCCTGCTCGGCGAGGTCTCGGAAGGCGCCGCCCGCGCCGGCGCCGAGGTGCGCATCGCCGCCGATCCCGACCTCGCCGTGACCGTCCGCCCCATGGCTCTGAAGCGGGCCCTCTCCAACCTGGTGATGAACGCCGCGGTCCACGGCGAGCACGTGGAGATCGCCGCCCAGCCGCACGTCGCGGGCGGCGTCGAGATCATCGTCGACGACGACGGCCCCGGCATCCCGCCCGAACGCTACGAGGACGCCTTCAAGCCCTTCGGCCGCCTGGACGAAGCCCGGAACCAGAACGAGAAGGGCGTGGGCCTCGGCCTCGCCATCGCCCGCGACGTCGCCCGCGGCCACGGCGGCGACGTGACCCTCGCCAGGTCGCCGCTCGGCGGCCTGCGCGCCGTGGTCAGGTTGCCGGGCTAGGCCGTTGCACCCTGGCCGCGCGCCAGGGGCCGACAAATCCCCATTACAACACCAACCGGTCACCAAACCGGAGCCCGACTGACACGGCCCGCCGTTAACCCCGCCTCCCGTCCGCTGATCAAACAGCCAAGGGGGACGGTTGATGTCTGTCGTTTCGAGGAAGAGGCCCGCCCTCAGGGCGCGCCTGATGGCCGCGTGCGCCACGCCGCTGGTGCTGGCGACGCCCGCTTTCGCCCAGGTCGACACGACCGACAGCCTGGACGACGGCGGGGCCGCCGTCTCCGAGCTGGTGGTCACCGCCCAGCCGATCCGCGAGAGCATCGCCAAGTCCCTCGAGATCCAGCAGGCCTCCGACAACGTCGTCAACGTCATCGCCGCCGACACCATCGGCCGCTTCCCCGACGCGACCGCCGCCGGCGCGCTCGCCCGCCTGCCGGGCGTCGGCGTGCAGCGCGACCAGGGCCAGGAGCGCTACATCCAGATCCGCGGCGCGCCGACCCGCTGGACCACGGTGGCGCTCGACGGCATCAATGTGCTGGGTGCCGAGGACCGCATCTTCCGCTTCGACTCGGTGCCCGCCGCGCAGATCAGCCAGGTGGTGCTGAACAAGACCCTGCTCCCCACCATGCCGGCGGAAGCCCTGGCCGGGCGCGTGGACGTCCAGACCTATTCGCCGATCGACAATCCGGGCTTCCACGGCTTCTTCGACTTCGGCCGCGGCTTCGTCGACATGGGCGACGGGCCGGTGAAGCAGTATTCGGGGCGCCTCTCCTGGGCCAACGACACCTGGGGCTTCAGCCTGATCGGCTCGCACTACTCCTTCGAGCAGCACACCGACAATTCCGAGCCCCGCTTCGACGACGTCGGGATCACCCAGCTGCGGATCACCAAGTACATCATCACCCGGCAGACGGAGTCCTACTCCGGCCGCATCGAGTACCGGCCGAACGAGACGAACCGCTTCTCGCTCACCCACCTG
>DASPLZ010000357.1:0-3165 GCA_035627295.1 Phenylobacterium sp.
CAGGACCGCTGGAGCCGCCGGTTCGCCGACCCGGTGGGCGCCTTCGCCTCCGGCTGGATGCGGGTGCGGGCCCGCGCCCGCCAGCGGGGCGTGGAACTGCCGCTGATCATCTCCGACCACGCCGACTGGGACGAGCTGACCGCCACGGTGGAGGAGATTCGCCCGGGCGAGCTCTGGATCACTCACGGCCGCGAGGAGGCCCTGGCCCGCTGGGCCGAGCTGAACGGCGTCCCGGCCCGCGCCCTGGCCCTGGTCGGCTACGAGGACGAGGAAGAGGGCGACTGAGCCTTTGCGGCCCTGCGGCGTTCCTTCCACGAAGGAGGCCGCCATGTCCCTCGACAGACCCAAGCATCCGTCCTCGCCCGTCGATCCCGGGGGGGCCAAGCCCACCACCCCGCCGCCCGCGCCGCAGCCCGAAGCCGAGGAGCCCGGCGGCATGATCAACGAGGGTGGCCGAACCACGCCCGACGAGCACGAGCGCAAAGGCGGGATGGTGGGCGAGGGGTGACGCCGTCTGCGCCGTGCGTGGTTCGAGACGCGCTTCGCGCTCCTCACCATGACTAAGGTTTCTGACGTCGTCATCCTAAGGAGCCCGCGCAGTGGGCGTCTCGAAGGACGCATGGCCTCGCCGCGTCACATCGCCGAGATGCCGCCGTCGAGCTTCAGCTCCGCGCCGGTCATGAACTTGCTCTCGTCGCTGGCGAGGTAGAGCACGGCGTTGGCGATGTCGGCCGGCTCGCCGATGTGGCCGAGCGGCACCTGGCGGCCGAGCTTGGCCTCGGCCGCCTCCTTGCCGAAGGTCTGGCGCAGCGGGTCGAGGATCGGGGTGTCGATATAGGTCGGGTGGATCGAGTTGGACCGCACGTCGATCCCCTGCTTGGCGCAGTGCAGGGCGATGCCCTTGGACAGCAGCCAGACCGCCGCCTTGGAGGCGTTGTAGACCGGCGAGTTGTGCGCCGCGATCAGCCCGGCGATCGAGGAGATGTTGATGATCGAGCCCGGCGGGTTCTGCCGCAGGTACTTCAGCGCGTGCTTGGTCCCCAGGAACACCGAGTCGACGTTGACGCTCATGACCAGCTTCCAGTCCTCGTAGGAGAGCTGCTCGATATTGCCGCCTCTGGAGATGCCGGCGTTGTTGACCAGCACAGAGAGGCCGCCCATGGCGTCGTCGGCCTCCTCGAGGGCGAAGATCCACTGGTCTTCCTTGGTCACGTCCAGCGGGAAGGCGAAGGCCGTGCCGGCGCCGTGGGCCGCATCGATCTCGGCGGCGACGCGCTTTGCGCCCTCGTGGTTGATGTCGGCCAGGCTGACCTTGGCGCCTTCCTCGGCCAGCCGGCGGGCCGCCGCCGCGCCCAGCCCCTGCGCCGCGCCGGTGATGAAGGCCTTCTTGCCCGCGACACGTCCGCTCATGCGTCTCCCCCTTTGAAGGCGATGCGCTTAATCCTTCCCCCGATACGGGGGAAGTGGCCCGCAGGCGAAGCCGAGGGTCGATGGGGGAGGCTAGAGGACGGCAATCCACCTCCCCCATCGACCTTCGCCCCTTCGGGTCTCAGGCCACTTCCCCCATCCTGGGGGAAGGTTAGAGCGCCTCCACGTCCTTCAGCATAGGCAGCGTCTGGTCCCTGGGGGATAGAACGCTCGGCGCCAGCGGCCAGGCGATGGCGAGGTCCGGATCGTTCCAGATCACCCCGCCCTCCAGCTCCGGCGCATAGTCGCCGTCGACCTTGTAGGTTAGCTCGCAGTCGTCGGTGAGGGTCTGGTAGGCGTGGCCGAAGCCGCGGGGGACCAGCAGCTGCTCGCCGCGCTCGGCGGTGAGCTCGGCGGCCACCCAGCGGCCGAAGCTGGCCGAGCCGGCGCGCAGGTCCACCGCCACGTCGAGGATCGCGCCTTTCAGCACCCGCACCAGCTTGGCCTGGGCGTGGGGGCTGCGCTGGAAATGGATGCCGCGCAGGGTGCCGGCGCGGGCGTTGTAGGCCTGGTTGTCCTGCAGGAAGTCGTTCGTCACCCCCGCCGCCGCATAGGCCTTGCGGTTCCAGGTCTCGGCGAACCAGCCGCGCGCATCGCCATGTCGCGCCGGCGTGATAAGCAGCACCTCAGGAATGGCGAGCGGTTTGACGTCCAGCATGGAAACTCCGGCGGCCGAAGGCCCTGCGATGGCGCGCGGGCCGGCCGATGGCAAGCCTCTGGTGAGCGTGATCATCGTCACCTACCGCAGCGCGGACACCCTGCCCCGCTGCCTCGAGGCGCTGCGGGGCCAGACGATAGCCGACTTCGAGGTCATCCTCTCCGACAACGGCACGGACGGAGGCGCCCCCGCAGCGGCGGCGGCCGATCCCTCGATCCGGCTGATCGCCAACAACGAGAACCTCGGCTTCGCGGCGGGGGTGAACCGGGCGGCGGCGCAGGCGAGGGGGCGGTGGCTCGCCCTGCTCAACCCCGACGCCTACGCCGCGCCGGACTGGCTGGAGAAGCTGCTGGCGGCGGCGCGCGCGCATCCGCACATCCGCTGTTTCGCCTCGCGCCAGCGGATGGCGGACGATCCGACCCTCCTCGACGGCCTCGGCGACGTGATGTCGCTCACCGGCTTCGCCTTCCGCGGCGGCTATGGCCACAAGGACCCGGGCCCGGTGGCCGAGGGCGAGGTGTTCTCGGCCTGCGGCGGGGCGATGCTGATCGACCGGGAGCTGTTCCTCGAGCTGGGCGGGCTCGACGAGTGGCTGTTCTGCTACTGCGAGGACGTCGACCTCGGCTATCGGCTCAGGCTCGCCGGGGAGCGGGTGCTGATCGTCCCGGACGCCGAGGTGGCGCACGTCGGCTCGGCCTCGTCCGGCGGGCCGAGCTCGGAGTTCGCCCGCTTCCACGGCACGCGCAACCGCTTCTGGGTCTTCATCAAGGACACCCCGCCGGTGCTCTTTTGGCTGACTCTGCCGCTGCACCTAGCCACCACGGTGGTGCTGTTCATCAGCCACCTGCGCCACGGCGAGGCGGCCGCACCCTGGCGCGGCTTCATGGCGGGGCTGCGCGGCCTGCCGGAGGCCTGGCGGCGGCGCAAGCTCGCCCAGGCGCAACGGAAGGTCTCCTCGGCCGAGATCGCCCGGGCGATGACCTGGAGCCCCATCGGGCTCTGGAAGCGGCGCGTCTTTATCCAGCCGCTGCCAGGGCCTC
>DASPLZ010000358.1:0-5958 GCA_035627295.1 Phenylobacterium sp.
CAGGCGCTCGACGTCTTCTATGTGCAGGACGCGGCCGGGGAGCCCTACGGCCGCTCATCGCCCCAGGCGCTGGCCCGCCTGACCGCCGCGCTGGAGGCCGCCGCCGCCGGCGATGTCCCAACCTTCGAGGCGCAGCGTCCCCTCGACGCCGGCCGCGGCGCGGCCTTCAAGCTGACGCCGACGGTGATTCTCGACAATGACGCTTCGGAAGCGGCCACCATCATCGAGGCGTCAGGCCGCGACCGGCCCGGCCTCTTGGAGGCGCTGGCCCGCACCCTTTCCGACGCCGGCCTCTCCATCCACTCGGCGCACATCGACAGCTATGGCGAGCGCGCGGTCGACGCCTTCTACGTGGTCGACCGCAAGGGCGGGAAACTGGGCGAGGGCAAGAAGGCCGCGGCCCTGAAGGCCAGCCTCGCGGCGGTGCTCGACGACGCCAAGGCCCAGCCGAAGGGCGCATTGCGGCTCGAGCGGGCCCGGGCGAGCGCGGCGCGATGATCTTCCTTCCCCCGGCACGGGGGAAGTGGCCTGAGGCGCCGCAGGCGGCGAAGGTCGATGGGGGAGGTGATTTGCAACCCCAGACCTCCCCCATCGACCCTCGGCTTCGCCTTCGGGCCACTTCCCCCATGCTGGGGGAAGGATTGACCACCGCCGCGCCCAAGCCTACCGCCGGGGCGTGACCGCCACCGCCGAATCGCCGCGAAAGCCGCCCGCCAAGCGCGGCGGGCTGATCCGCTCGTCGGTGATCTTCGCGGCCCTGACCCTGGTCAGCCGCATCATGGGCCTGGCCCGCGACCTCGTCATCACCGCGCGCCTGGGCGCCAGCCTGACCATCGCCGCCGACGCCTACTATGCGGCGCTCGCCTTCCCGAACCTCTTCCGCCGTCTGTTCGCCGAGGGCGCCTTCGCCGCGGCCTTCGTGCCCACCTATTCGCGCAAGCTGGCCGGCGAGGGCGAGGAGGCCGCCGACAAGCTCGCGGCCGACGCTGCGGCGACCCTGGCGGCGCTCACCGTGGCGGTCAGCCTGGTCGCAATGCTGGCCATGCCGTGGCTGATGTATGTGATCAACCCGGGCTACGCGGACGAACCGGCCAAGTTCAAGCTGACCATCGTCCTCACCCAGATCACCATGCTCTACCTGCCCTGCATGGCGCTGGCGGCGCTGTTCTCGGGCATCCTCAACGCTCGGGGGCGGTTCATCGTCTCGGGCTTCTACCCGACGATCCTCAACGTGGTGATGCTGGTCATCATCTGGCCGCAGACCGAGCCGGTGGCCGCCGCCTACGCCGCCTCCTGGGGCGTGCTGATCGCCGGGATCGGCCAGGCGCTCTTCGTCTGGTGGGGCGCGAGGAAATCCGGCGCGCGGGTGCGCCTCGTGCGGCCGACGCTGAACGCCGAGATCAAGGGGCTGATCAGGCTCGCCGTGCCGGCGGCGATCGCCAACTCGGCCACCCAGATCAACCTCTTCATCTCCGGCATCCTGGCCTCGCAGGTGGCCGGCGGGCGGGTGTGGATGAACGTCGCCGACCGCCTCTACCAGCTGCCGATGAGCCTCGTCGGCGTCGCCATCGGCATCGCCCTCCTGCCGCGTCTCTCCCAGGCTCTGCAGACCGAGGACCACGCCGACGCCCAGACCGCGATGGACCAGGCGATGGTCTTCTCGCTCGCCTTCAGCCTGCCGGCGGCGGCGGCGCTGATGGCCATGCCCTACTATCTGATCGACGGCCTCTTCACCCGCGGCGCCTTCGTCGAGGCGGACGCACGCGCCACCGCGCAGCTCCTCTTCCACTACGCCTGGGGCGTGCCGGCCTTCGTGCTCTTGCGCATCCTGCAGCCGGCCTTCTTCGCGCGCTCGGATACGAAGACGCCGATGCGCTACTCGCTCATTTCGGTCGGGGTGAACATCGCCCTGGGCCTCGCCCTCTTCGCGGTGATCGGCATACAGGGCCTCGCCATCGCCACCAGCGCCGCGGCCTGGATCACCGTCGCCCAGATGGCGCTGGCGCTGGCCCGGCGCGGCGACTACCGCCCTTCGGCTCGCGCCTGGTCCAAAATGGCCCGCGTCGCCGTCGCCAGCCTAGCGCTCGGCGGCCTCGTCTTCGTCGCCGACATGTTCCGGGCCGAGCTGGAAGCGGCGCTGGCCGCCATCGCCCTGCCCGGCCTCGGCCCCAAGGAGCTCGGCGTCCTCCTGGTCAGCGCCGCGGGCGTGGCGGTCTACCCGGTGCTGCTCTTCGCCTTCGGCGGCGTCACCCCCGCCGAAGCCCGCGCGGCCCTGGCCCGTCGCCGCTCCGACCCGCCGCCCGCGCCCTTGCCGTGACCGGGCCGCCGGGGTATCAGCCCCGCCCATGTCGATCCGCGGACAGAACTGGCGATGGCGGGCCTTCAAGGCCTGAACCTCCTTCCGCACCCGGCCCTGGCCGGGCGTTCCGACCTTGCGCCGCTTTCAGCGGCCCCGCTCATGAAGTGATCCGATGACCGATCAGACCCCCGCCCCCTACGCGGGCCCCAAGCGCGTGCTCTCCGGCGTGCAGCCCTCCGGCGCCCTGCACCTCGGCAACTACCTCGGCGCCCTGGTGAAGTTCGCCAGGCTGCAGCACGAGATGAAGACCCTGATCTTCGTCGCCGACCTGCACGCCATCACCGTCTTCCAGGACCCCGCGCTGCTCGCCGCCCAGACCCGCGAGATCGCCGCCGCCTACATCGCCTCGGGCCTCGACCCGAAGGTGGCCACCATCTTCCCGCAGTCGGCCGTGCCCGAGCACGCCGAACTCGCCTGGATCTTCAACTGCGTCGCCCGCCTCGGCTGGCTCGACCGGATGACCCAGTTCAAGGAGAAGTCGGGCAAGCACAAGGAGCGCGCCAGCGTCGGCCTCTACACCTACCCGGTGCTGCAGGCCGCCGACATCCTCGTCTACAAGGCCACCCATGTGCCGGTCGGCGAAGACCAGAAGCAGCACCTGGAGCTGACCCGCGACGTCGCCGGCAAGTTCAACCACGACTTCGACGCGCCGGGCTTCTTCCCCCTCACCGACCCGCTGATCGAGGGACCGGGCGCGCGGATCATGAGCCTGCGCGACGGCTCGGCGAAGATGTCGAAGTCGGACCCGTCGGACCTCTCGCGGATCAACCTGCTCGACGACGAGGAGGCGATCGCCAACAAGATCAGGAAGGCGCGCACCGATCCCGAGCCGCTGCCGGAGGCGCTGGACGAACTGAAGGCGCGCCCGGAGGCCCGCAATCTGGTCGGCATCTACGCCGCCCTCGACGGCCGCACGGACGCCGAGGTGCTGGCCGAGTTCGCCGGCCAGGGCTTCGGCGCCTTCAAGCCGAAGCTCGCCGACCTCGCCGTGGCCAAGCTCGGCCCGGTGGGCGCGGAGATGCGCCGGCTGATGGCCGACCCGGCCGAGCTCGACCGCATCCTCAAGGCCGGCGGTGAACACGCCCGCGCCATAGCCGCCCCCACCCTGCGGGAGGTGAAGGAAAAGGTCGGCTTCGTCAGCGCCGGCTGGCTCTAGTCAGCCGCGCGCTCGCGCTCAGAGGTTCTCGATCTTGCAGCCGAGCCTGTCGCAGATCAGGTCGGCGACGATGGCGCGGTGACAGTGGCTGACGTCGGCCTCGTAGCAGAGCAGGGCGGCCTTGCGCTTCGAGGCCACCTCGACAGCCTGGCCGAGTTCGGCCTGGGCCTGCGGCTCGGCCATGTGAGCGTTGAAGATGTCGTGCATCTCGCCGATCCGGCCGGCGCGGGCCGCCTGCCGGCCGGCCTTGGGCGTGCCGAGGCCGCGCAGGTGCAGGTAGTCGATGCCGGCTTCGGCGAGGCTCGCGGCCAGCAGGCTCTTGGAGAAGCCGGCCTTGCGCGAGGAGGCGACGGCGCGCACGTCGATCAGCACCTCGACGCCGGCGGCCTTCAGCTTGTCGATCACCGTCCCTTGGGTGTCGAACTCGTAGCCGATGGTGGCGAGGGCGGGCGTGCTCATGGCCGCACCCTAGCACATCAGTAGGTCGGCGGCTGGCCCTCGGCGGCGAGGAAGCCGACGGCGGTGAGGGTGGAGCGCTCGCCCCCGATGGCGATGACGCAGTTCTGCGCGTCCAGGCTGGCCAGCGCGGCCTCGAGCCGCGGCCGCTCGAAGCCCAGCTTTGCGCCGTGGGCGAACAGCGCCGCATGGTCCACCGGCTCGCCGGGGCCCGCGCCCTGCTCGTGGAAGGCCGCAAGGATCGCCCGCTCCGCATCGTCGAGGATCAGCCGGGCGGGCTGCGCCATCGCCGGCGCCGCAGCGGGCGGCGGGGCAGCGGCGGGCGGCTCGACCGCCCCGGCCAGCTCCAGCATGCCGCGCGCGATCTCCCGCTCGCCCATGATGGTGGCGTCCGCGCCATGTGTGGCGAGGTGTTGCACCTCCTCGTCGGAGTGGGCGCGGGCGACGATCTCGATGGCGGGGTTGGCGCGCTTGGCCTGTTCGACGATCTGGCCGGCCTCGAAGGCGTCGGGGATGGCCACCAGGACTCGGCGGGCGCCGGCGATGTTGGCCAGGGCCAGCACCTTGCCGTCGGCGCAGTTGCCCTCGATCACCTCGAAGCCGGAAGCCCGGGCCCGGGCGGCGGCGGCCTCATCTGTCTCGATCACCAGGAACGGCGCGCCGCTCTCCTCAAGGCCCTTGGCCACCACCTCGCCGACCCGGCCGAAGCCGACCAGGATGGCGTGTTCGCTGAGCTGGGTGGCCGCCGGGTCGTTGGCCGGCGCCGGCGGCGCCTTGCGCGCCTGCGCCGCGGCGATCAGCCGGTCGGCCAGGGCGAAGACCAGGGGATTGAGCATGATCGAGATGATCGCGCCGCCGAGGATCAGGTCCCGGCCCTCCGGCGGCAGCAGCTTCAGGCTCACCCCCAGGCCCGCCAGGATGAAGGAGAACTCCCCGATCTGGGCCAGGCTCGCGGCGACGGTGAAGCTGGTCTCGGGCCCGCGCCGGTAGAGCGCCATCAGCGCCAGGGCGGCCATCGACTTGCCGATGATGATAATGCCGATGGCGCCCAGGAGCGGCCACAGGTCGTCGACGACCACGGACGGGTTGAACAGCATCCCGACCGAGACGAAGAACAGCACCGCGAAGGCGTCGCGCAGCGGCAGGGTCTCCTCGGCCGCGCGGTGCGAAAGCTCGCTCTCGGCCAGGATCATCCCGGCGAAGAAGGCGCCTAGCGCAAAGGACACGTCGAACAGCGCCGCCGCCCCAAAGGCGACGCCAAGCGCGATGGCCAGCACCGCCAGGCGGAAGAGCTCGCGCGAGCCGGTGTGCGCCACATAGTGCAGCACCCAGGGGATCACCCGCCGGCCGACGATCAGCATGAAGGCCACGAAGCCGCCGACCTTCAGCAGCGTCACGCCCAGGGACGTCCCGACGCTGGTGAGGAGGCTCGCTTGCGCGCCCGCGCCCTGCATCGCCCCGGCCAGGGCCGGCAGCAGCACCAGGGCCAGCACCATCGCCAGGTCCTCGACGATCAGCCAGCCAACGGCGATGCGGCCCCACTCGCTGTCGAGCAGGCGCCGCTCCTGCAGCAGGCGCAGCAGCACGACAGTGCTGGCCACGGACAACGCCAGTCCGAAGATGAACCCGCCGCCCAATCGCCAGCCCAGCAGCGCGCCGAAGCCCATGCCGATCAGACCGACGATCAGAATGCGCGCCAGCGCACCCGGTACCGCAACCGCCTTTACCGACAGCAGGTCCTTGAGCGAGAAATGCATGCCGACGCCGAACATCAGCAGAATCACGCCGATCTCGGCGAGCTGATTGGCGAGCGCCTGGTCGGCGATGAAGCCGGGAGTGTAGGGTCCCACCGCAACGCCGGCGAGCAGATAGCCCACCAGCGGCGAGATCCGCAGCCGGTTCGCGATCGCGCCCAGGATGAAGGCAAGGGCGAGGGCCGCGACGATCGTGGCTATCAGCGGCGTGTGCTGCGGCATGCGCGGTTCAG
>DASPLZ010000359.1:0-3235 GCA_035627295.1 Phenylobacterium sp.
CGACAGCGCCAGCCCAAACACGACGCCCGACGCCGTGCCCCAACCCCACAATTGCGCCAATCCCCAGCCGATGATGGTCGCCACCGCGATCTGCACGACCGCGCCGGGCAGCGCGATGTTGCGCACCTTGAGCAGCGTGCCGATCGAGAAGTGCAGGCCGACCCCGAACATCAGCAGGATCACCCCGATCTCGGCCAGTTCGTTCGCCAGTTCCTGGTCGGCCACATAGCCCGGCGTGAACGGCCCGATCAGCACCCCGGCCAGCACATAGCCGACCAGCGGCGACAGCCTCAGCCGCTGGGCGAGGACGCCGAGGATGAAGGCCACGCAGAGCCCCGCGACGATGGTGGCGATCAGGGGCGTGTGGTGCATCGGGCTCCGAAGGCTGGGATCAAGCCTTGCAATTTGGGAACGGCGGCCCAGATTTCAACCAAAATGGCTGACTTCGACGATAGTTTCGCCGTGATCGCGCCCTGCCAGTGCCGGGCCGCCCGGGCGATGCTCGACTGGACGCAGGATCGGCTGGCGCAAGCCGCCGGCCACTCGCGCAGCACCATCAAGGACTTCGAGAACGGCCGCCACGCCCTGCACCGCTCCACCGCCGCCGACATCCTGCATGCGCTGGCCGGCGCCGGCGTCACCCTGACGCGCGACGAGGAGGGGCTGGGCGTGCGGATCGCATCGGTCTAAGCGGAAGAATGCGCCGGGCCCGTCGCAAAGACGCCGCACCGAGCCTTTAGTCTCAAGCGTTCCCGCTCACCTCCATTACCGAGACCGCCTTGACGCTCAAGCCGACCGAGACCCGCGCCTGGAAGAAGCTGCTGGCCGCCTATCAGACGCCGAGCCACGCCCGCTCCGCCTTCGAGATCGTCGTCACCGCAGCGCCCCTGGTGGCGCTCTGGGCGCTGGCCTGCTGGGCGGTGACTCGCGAGCTCTGGTGGGGGATCGCGCTGATCGCGCCGGCGGCCTTCTTCCTGGTGCGGCTCTTCATGATCCAGCACGACTGCGGGCACGGCGCCTTCTTCCGCTGGAAGGCGCTGAACGACTGGGTGGGCCGCTCGATCGGCGTCCTCACGCTCACCCCTTACGACTACTGGCGCACCACCCACGCCATCCACCACGCCACCTCCGGCAACCTCGACCGCCGGGGGCTCGGTGCCATCGAGACCATGACCGTGGCCGAATACCAGGCGCTGCCGTGGATCAAGCGGCTGGGCTACCGGCTCTATCGCCACCCGATCGTCCTGTTCGTGATCGGCCCGGCCTTCGTCTTCATGATCATGCAGCGCCTGCCGGTCGGCCTGATGAAGAACGGCTGGCGGCCGTGGCTGAGCGTGATGGGCACCAACCTCGCCATCCTGGCCCTGGCCGTGGTGCTGGTGCTGCTCGGCGGAATCAAGCCGCTGCTTCTGGTGCACATCCCGATCATGCTGATCGGCGCCGGCATCGGCGTGTGGCTCTTCTACATCCAGCACCAGTTCGAAGGCGTGAAGTGGTTCCGCCAGAAGGATTGGAGCCTCACCACCTCGGCGCTGGAGGGCTCCTCGCACTATGTGATGCCCCAGCCGCTGCGCTGGTTCACCGCCAACATCGGCATCCACCACGTGCATCACGTCTCCAGCCGCATTCCCTACTACCACCTGCCCAAGGTGCTGCAGGATCACCCGGAACTGGAGGAGGTGAACAGAGTCACCCTCTGGCAGAGCCTGAAGGCCATTCCGCTGGCGCTCTGGGACGAGGCCGGCGAGCGCATGGTGACCTTCCGCCAGGCCAGGGCGATGGCCCGCGTTCCGGCCTAGAAAGAACGAATCACCAACCGCTAGGGCTTGTGGAGAACATTCCGCGCGGGGGCGCCGGCGCCTCTGCGTTCGGCGCCTGTTCCGCGCGCTGAGAAGCCTTGGATGGTTCGAGACGTACCCCTGCGGGCCGCTCCTCACCATGACTAAGGTCTTAGCTGGGATAGTCATCCTGAGGAGGTCGCGAAGCGGCCGTCTCGAAAGCCTGCCCTCGGGCTGGCGAAGCCAGACCCGTGGGGACGCAGGGCCGCGCCGCGTCAGGCCGCCAGATAGTCCTCGACCTCGCGCAGCCGCTCCTTGCCGAACCACATCTCCTCGCCGACGAAGAAGGTCGGGCTGCCGAACGCGCCCCGCGCGGCGGCCGCCTCGGTGCGTTCCAGGAGCTTCTGCTTGATCTCCGGCGTCTGGCTGGCGGCGATCAGGGCGTCGGCGTCGAGGCCCGCCGTGGCGAGCTCGGCGCGGAACACCTCCGGATCGTCCATCTTGGCGCCCTTTTCCCACATGGCGACAAAGCCGGCCTCGACGTAGGGCATGAGCTGGCCGGCCGCCTCGGCCGCCGTCGCCCCGCGCATCAGCATCAGGGTGTTCACCGGGAAGTGCGGGTTCATCCTGAAGGCCGTCAGCCCGTGGCGGGTGATGAACCGGCGGGTCTCCAGGCTCTCATAGGCCAGCTTCTTGGGCACGCCGGCGAAGGCGACCATCGGCGCCTGGTTGCCGGTCGATTTGAAGAGACCGCCCAGCAGCACCGGCGTGTAGACAAGCGTCGCGCCCGCGCGCTCGGCCAGGGCCGGCAGCACCCGGTGCGCCAGGTAGGCGTTGGGGCTGCCGAAATCGAACAGGAATTCCAGGGTCTTGGTCATGCGGCTCACCAGGTCTCGGCGTAGGGGCGAAGGTCGAGTTCGTGGGTCCAGGCGTCGCGGCTCTGGTGGTGCAACATCCAGTAGGCCTCGGCGATGGAGGAAGGCTCCATCAGCTGGCCCGGCTGGATGGCTTCGACCGCCGCCTCGCCGCCCCGCGCGCGGATCCGGTCGCGGACAAAAGCGGTGTCGACGCCGGAGTCGATCACCAGGTGCGCCACATGGATTCCCTGCGGCCCCAGCTCGCGGGCCATGGCCTGGGCGGTGGCCCGCAGCCCGAACTTGGCGGCGGCGAAGGCGGCGTAGCCCTTGCCGCCGCGCATCGAGGCGGTGGCGCCGGTGAAGAAGATCGAGCCCTCGCCGCGCGGGACCATGATCTTGGCCGCCTCCCGCCCGGTCAGGAAGCCGGCGAGGCAGGCCATCTCCCAGACCTTGCGGAACACCCGTTCGGTGGTCTCCCGGATCGGAAAGTTCACATTCGCCCCGACGTTGAAGACCACCGCCGAAAGCGGCGCGATCGCCTCGGCGGCGGCCAGGAACTCGGCGACCTGGTCCTCCCGCCGCGCGTCCAGCGAGCGGCCG
>DASPLZ010000360.1:0-3016 GCA_035627295.1 Phenylobacterium sp.
GGCCAGCGCCAGGGCCGTGCTGACGATCGAGGGGCCGGGCTGCACGAAGGAGGACGGGATGAAGTCGTTGATCTCCGCGCCGTGCCCGGTCATGGCGCTGGCGAACACGGCGTCGATCAGCGCCGCGCGGTCGCTCGTGCCGAGGATGGTGACGGCGCTCTTCCGTGCATCGCCGCTCTGGTCGAGGGCGAAGTTGCGGGCCAGGACCGAGGGCTCCAGGTCGCGGCAGGCGACGATGGAAGCCAGGGTGTCGAGGATGTGGCGTTTGGCCAGGTCCCGCGTCTCGGCCGGGATCTCCGCCTCGCGCGAGCCGGCGATGAACCGGCTCAAGGGCCCGGTGACCGTGGGCTGCAGGAGCCCCGCCTCGTCCGCCGCGGGGGCGCCGTCCGGGCCTTCACTCGACTGCGCGCGCATCTACTCTCCATCGGCGTCGCCCGCCGGTTCGCTGATCTGACAGGGGAGGCCCGGAGGCGCCAAGCGCTTCCGGGCCGGCGGCGTTCCGGGGAGAAGGACACGCCAGGGTCGCAAGGCCTCAGAACCTCTTCTTCAGGCCTACGTAGTAGCGGCGCTGCAGGAGGTCGTAGAGCCCGAGGTCGGTGCTGCCGTTGCCGGTCCAGACCGGCGGGGCGGTGTCGAAGAGGTTGAGCACGCCGGCCCGGAACTCGGTGTCCTGGTCGAAGTCCCAGGTGGCCACCAGGTCCACATAGCTGCGGTCCTTCACGCCAGGCTGGCTCGGCGTCGCCACGCCCACGTCCGCCGCGTGGGTCATGGCGTCGAACCAGCGATAGCGGCCGGTCAGCGCCAGCGGCCCGTACTCCCAGGTCAGCGAGGTCGAGGCCTTCCACTCGGGGAAGGCGGTGGCGCCCGGATCGATCTGGGCGTTGCCGATGGTGCCGGCGAAGTCGAGGAACGGCGAGTCGGCCGTGTTCTTGATCTTGTACTGGTCGAGGTAGGAGACGATCAGGTTGAAGCTCAAGGCCCCGGCGTCGCCGAAGCCCAGGTCTTCAAGCTGGCCCTTCCAGTCGAGCTGCAGGTCGACGCCCGCCACCTGGTAGGAAGCCAGGTTCAGGGTCGGCTGTCGCTGGGTCTCGACGGTGCCGTTGAGCGTGCGGTCGGTCAGCTGGCAGAAGAAGTTGTTGACGTCATAGGTCGGGTTGGAGCTGCCGTCGGTGTTGAAGCACCGCTGCATGCCGACCTGGGCGGTGATCACCCCGACCGCGTCGTCCACCCGGATGTTGTAGTAGTCCAGCGAGACCTGCAGGCGGTTGAGCCACGGGTTCTCGAACTGGCTCTGCCAGACGATCCCGGCGGTGTAGGTGTCGGCCGTCTCCTCCTTCAGGTCGGTGTTGCCGGCGGCGACGCCGCTGACCGATGAGCCGCCGAAGCGCAAGAGGTCGATCACCGACAGGGGCACGCCCTGGTCGAGGCAGAGCTGGCGGACCTTCGCATGGTCCGGGTTCTGCGCCGGATCGCGCCAGCGCGAGTTGGCCGCGCAAGGGTCGCCCCCGCCGATGCTGGTCGAGCCGAGGCCCGCCGAGGCGCGCTCGGGCGGCGAGTAGAGCTCCCCGAGGCTCGGGGCGCGGATGGCGCGCTGGTAGCTGCCGCGCAGCCGCACCGACTCGATCACGCCCCAGTCGACGCTGCCCTTGTAGGTGTGGACGCTGCCCACGGAACTGTAGTCGGAGAAGCGGTAGGCGACATCGGCGTTCAGGTGGCGGATGAAGGGCTGGTCCTTGATGATCGGGATGAACAGCTCGCCGAACAGCTCATAGACGTCGTAGGAGCCGCCGGCCGAACCCGTCGGCTGGTTGGGCCACACCTGCTGGCGCACCCGTTGCTCGTCCGGCTGGTAGTCGTAGGTCGCCCGGCGATAGGCGCCGCCGAGCGCGAAGCGCAGCTCGCCGGCCGGCAGGTCGTAGAGCCCGCCCTGCAGGGCGCCCTCGACGATCTGCTGCTCGAACTCGGTCTTCTCCTGGACGATGCGGTTCAGGTAGTCGAAGCAGCCGGGGTCGGTGTCCGAGAGCGCCTCGGGCAGGAAGGGGTTGAACCCGCCGTCACAGACCGAGGCGCCGCCGTCCGGCGCGTTCACCAGCTCGTGCCAGGCCTCAATGTTGATGAAGCCGGAGGTCTCCTCCGAGGCGTCGGTCACCCCGAACGAGCCGTAGAGGTCCCAGCGCCAGTCGCGGATCGGCGCCGTCCCGGTCAGGCCGACCAGGAACTCGTCGATGGAATATTCGAAGTCATAGGTGGTGCGCCCCACCCGGCCGGTGTTGAAGGTGAAGAACATCGGCGCGGTCGGGTCGGGCCGCGAGGCCATGATCGAACGCAGCTCGGCCGGCACGAAGGGGTTGGTCACCGGGATCATCGCCCGGGGATCGGTTGAGCCGGCCGACCAGCCCTGGCGGCTGTACTGCGCCCCGTACTGCATGTGGTTGTACTGGGCGTAGAGCTCGATGTTGTCGGTGATGTCGTAGCGGCCGCGGAAGAAGGCGGTCCACCGCTCGATCGGCTGCTGCAGCGGATAGGTGGCGCCCTGCGGGAAGCCGAGCCGGTCCTCGTCGAGGATGTAGGGCTGCCCTTCCGGGAACTTGTTGTTGAGGATCGGATCCTGGGTGGTGAGGATCGTGCCGTCGAGGTTCACCGCCAGGGGCGCGTTGCGCCGGGGCGGCGTCGTGGCGCCGTACTGGCCCATGAACACCGCGTTCAGCGCCGCCTGGGTCGGCAGGTTGCTGGCGTCCGAGGCGATGGTGCCGCCCTGCAGCGCGCCGGCCACGCCGGACCGCTCGAAGAACGGCCGCGTGCCGCGGAACACCGGGCCGCGGTCGTAGTAGGACATCGACGCCATGATGTGGCCGCGGCCCTCATCGATCGGCCCGCCGACGCTGAGGCTCAGGTCCACCGCCTCGGCGTCGCTGCGGTCGGTGATCCCGTACTGGGCGTCCAGCTCCACGCCGGTGAAGTTGCGCTTCAGGCGGAAGTTGATGACCCCGGCGATGGCGTCGGAGCCGTACACCGC
>DASPLZ010000361.1:0-5176 GCA_035627295.1 Phenylobacterium sp.
CCCGGTGCCGCTGGCTCGCCGCGGGCCTTCTCGCCGGCGCCATCGCCCTCGCCCTCGCCGCCTGCGCACCGCAGCCTGACCGCCAGGGCGCGGCGCCCGTTCGGGATGCGGCCATGGTGTCGTTCGCCGCGGCGCGCGTGCAGATCGGGGACGACCAGGCCCCGCTGGACGAGCGCCCCCAGACCACCCGCCGCATCGCCGCGTTCCTGCTCGACCGCACGCCGGTGACGGTCGCCCAGTTCCGCGCCTTCGTCGCCGCGACCGGCCACGTGACCGACGCCGAGCGGCTGGAGGGCGGCGCCGTCCTCGACAAGGCCGCGGGCGGCTGGACCCTGCGGCTCGGCGCGGACTGGCGGCATCCCCTGGGCCCGTCAGGCCCCCTCGCGGCGGACGACCATCCCGTCACCCAGGTCAGCTGGCGCGACGCGCAGGCGTTCTGCGCCGCCTATGGCCTGCGGCTGCCCACGGAATTCGAATGGGAGCGCGCCGCGCGCCTCGGGCAGACGCCGGACGGACACGTCTTCCGGGCCGGCGACCCGATGAGCTTCCAGGGCCGCTGGCGGGCGAATGTCTGGCAGGGGCTGTTCCCGCTTCTCGACGAGGGTGAGGACGGCTATCGCGGAACGTCGCCCGTGGGCGTCTTCGGCGCCGCCCCCTCGGGCCTCACCGACATGGCCGGCAATGTCTGGGAATGGACGGCGTCCTGGTACGTCCCCTACGGGGCGGGCGCGGCCAGGGGCGCCGAGCGCGTCCAGCGCGGCGGGTCCTTCCTCTGCGATCCGTCGTTCTGCGAGGGCTTTAGGGTCACGGCCCGGGGGCACAGCACACCCGACAGTTCGCTGATGCACGTGGGCTTCCGCTGCGCCGCCGACGGCGAGCGTCCGCCGCCGGCCGGCGGACGCCTGTTCGCACCCGATCCTAGCCGCACGGCCAAGGCCGACAGTCTCCAGGAGGCGTCATGAAACGCGTCGTCACCCTCGTCACCGCCCTCGCCCTGGGACTGACGGCCTTCTCCGCGCCGCAGCGGCCGGCGACCGCCAAGCCCGCGCGCGCCACGCCGGCGGGCAAGGCGCCCAACGTCATCGTCATCATGGCCGACGACATGGGCTACGCCGACATCAGCGCCTACGGCGCCAAGCGGATCTCGACGCCGAACATCGACCGCATCGGGCTGGAAGGCGTGCGCTTCACCGACGGCTATGTGTCCGCCCCGGTCTGCGGCCCTTCCCGCGCGGGGCTGCAGACCGGCCGTTACCAGGACCGCTTCGGCTATGAGTACAACAACGGCCCGCCGAAGCGCGACGTGGAGGAGAACCTGGGCCTGCCGCCCGGCGAGCTGACCATGGGCGAGGCGCTGGGTCGCGAGGGCTACCAGACCGCCCTCGTCGGCAAATGGCACCTGGGAAGCAACGACGCCTACTACCCGACCAACCGCGGCTATGAGGAGTTCGTCGGCTTCCTCACCGGCGACACCGCCTACATGCGCCTGGACGCGCCCGACCTGCACTATGCGCCGACGAGCGACGTGGCGCTGCCGCGCCGGACCCCCGCGAGCCAGATCCTCGAAGGCCCCGGCCGGACCGTGGTCGACAATGAGGACGAATATCTGACCGACTACTTCGGCCGGCGGGCCGCGGCCTATGTCGCCCAGGCCGCGCCGGGCAAGCGGCCCTATTTCCTGATGCTGGCCCCCAACGCGCCGCACACGCCGCTGATGGTCACCCGCAAATACTACGACCGCTTCCCGCAGATCGCCGACGAGCGCACGCGGGTCTACGCGGCGATGATCTCGGCGCTGGACGACATGGTCGGCGAGGTCCTGAACGCGGTCGACGCCTCGGGAGAGGCCGACGACACGATCATCTTCTTCCTCTCCGACAACGGCTGCGCCGGCTACATCCCGGGCCTCTGCGCGTGCGAGCCCCTGCGCGGCGGCAAGCTCAGCCACTACGAGGGCGGCGTACGGGTGCCGATGATGGTCCGCTGGCCGGCCAAGCTGAAGCCCGGCCAGGTCAACCGCGAGGTCGTCTCCAGCCTCGACATCTTCCCGACGGTGCTGGCCGCGGCGGGCGGGACCCTGCCAAAGGACCGCGTCTACGACGGCGTCGACCTGACGCCCTATCTCACGGGCGAGAAGCCGGGACGGCCGCATGACCTGCTCGCCTGGCGGCGGCGGCCGCTGGCGTCGATCCGCGTCGGCGACTGGAAGCTGTGGAAGAGCCTGGACGGGAAGTTCACCCTGCTCTTCAATCTCAAGGACGACTTGAACGAGACGACCAACCTCGCCGCCAGCCGCCCGGACAAGCTTCGCGAGCTGGAGGCCGCCTTCGATCTCTGGGCCAAGGACATGCAGGATCCGCGGTGGCCATCACGGCCGCCCCGCGACACCGACGTCTGCGGTACGCCCTTCACGCTTCCGATCTGAGACGACCTCACCGAGCGCCGACTGGCGGATGGTCGCCGTCGCCGCGGCCCGCGAAGGCAAACCGTGCTCGACCGCGGTCGGAAGCATGACGCCGGCGCGACACGGGTTCAGACCTGGCGATTGAAGAAGGTGGCTGTCCCGCACAGCTTAAAGGCCAACGGAGGGGGTCGAGCCTCGGACGTGGAACTAGCGAGGCCGTTGCCGAGATAAGCCATGCCCTGACTTAGCAATCCCACGGGCGCTTCAGGGGCGTCAGGTGAGTTGGAATTCCCTGTTGGACCGCTATCTCTAGGCTGAGGCCTTGATGCCTCATTCGCCATGGAGCCGGCGTCGTGACCAAGCCCATGAAGATCGACTTCATCTCCGACGTCTCCTGCCCCTGGTGCGTGATCGGCCTGGGCGGACTTGAGGAAGCCTTGGGACGCATCGACGATTTGATCGACGCAAAGATCACCTTGCAGCCCTTCGAGCTCAATCCCGACATGCCCCCCGAAGGGCAGAACATCGGCGAGCACATCTTCCAGAAGTACGGCGCGAGGCCCGAGCAGTCAGCGGCCAATCGCGAGCAGATTCGTGCCCGCGCCGCAGAGGTTGGCTTCACCATAGTCACCTCTCCCGACAGCCGGATCTACAACACCTTCGACGCCCACCGCCTCCTTCACTGGGCCAGCCTGGAGGGGCGCCAGTTGTCCCTCAAGCACGCTCTGTTTGAAGCCTATTTCACGCGCGGCGAGAACCCCAGCGACCACGAGGTGCTGGTTGACGCCGCAGAGCGCGTGGGCCTGGACCCGGTGGCGGCCCGCGGCTTACTCACGTCCGACCGCTTCGCCGACTACGTGCGCTCGCTGGAGCGCCAATGGTACGAGGCGGGTATCAGCTCGGTCCCCACCGTGATCATCAACGACAAGTACATGATCTCTGGCGGTCAACCCGCGGACACGTTCGAGCGCGCTCTTCGCGCTATAGCTGCGGAGGCTTAGCGGCGCCGAGGGGTCAGTCCTGCGCATCCGGCGTGTGCGTGAAATAAGTGGGAACCAGCAGGCGCGGTCTTTCCACTAGTACGGCCGAACAGCGCCAACTGCGGACTTTGGACGGAGGTCCTGAAGCGGACCTCGGGCCCGAGCATCGCGCGCTGATCTAGGTGCCCGTATTAGGTGGGGCGAAGATAAATCCATTCAAGAATTGTCTCGGGTCTTCCTGCCTGTAGCTTCCGCCTGCGCGTGGACTGGAGAAGGGGGAGCCGATGTTCGTGCAGGTGAAGGGCGCCCGGCTGTTCTTCGATGTCTTGAACCCGCAGCTCGCCATCGAAGACGACGCGCTGCACGAGAAGCCGATTCTCATCTGCCTGCACGGCGGCCCCGGCGGCGACCATCAGTCCCTGCGCCCGCACCTCGACCGCCTCGGCGCCCTCGCCCAGGTCGTCTACCTCGACCAGCGCGGCGGCGGGCGCAGCGAGCACGGCGATCCGGCCGACTGGACGCTGGACTGCTGGGCCGACGACGTCGCGGAGGTCTGCGACGCCCTGGGGATCGAGCAGCCGATCGTGCTCGGCGTCTCCGGCGGTGCAATCGTCGCCCAGGCCTTCCTGGTGCGCCACCCGGCCCGCGCCCGTGGCGCCGTGTTGGTCAACGCCTGCGCGCGGATGGACCGCGAGACGCTCATCGCCGGCTTTGCGGCGCTCGGCGGACCGGAGGCAGGTGCGGCGGCTAGAGCCATGTACACCCGCGGCGCGCCCGAAGACGTGCCTGCCTTCTTCCGCCATTGCCTGCCGCACTACACCCGCAAGCCCGGCGGCGGCGGGATGGCCGGCATGGCGCGCAGCACGATGAACTTCGCCGTCAGCCAGCACTTCTTCGGCGAGGGCGGCGAGGCCTTCCGATTCGACCATCGCCAGGCGCTTGGCGCGGTCGCCTGCCCGGTCCTGGTCCTTGCCGGCGCCCACGATCCTGTCACCCGGCCGGAATGGGGCGAGGAGATCGCCAAGGCCCTGCCAGAGCGTCGCGCGGAGCTTGTCCTCTTGGAGGACTCCAGCCACGCCATCCTGGCCGATGAGCCGGAGCGCTTCTTCGCCGCCATCGAAGGCTTCATCGCTCAACTTTAGAGGTTGCGGCGGGATCGAATACAGAGCGGCCGGTGCACTCTCGATCACGATGCGGACAAGTGCGGCTCGAGGACCTGTCGCCGACGCGCCACAAGCAGTCATTTGCTGCTGGCCGAGAGGACATCCGCCCTTGCGCGCAGGTTGCGCGTCGGTGTGGCATGGATCAACAGGTGTGGCGAGGTCGACCGGCATGGCAACCCTATCGATCCGGCTGTCATAGACCGCCGCTCCTCGCTCCTTTCGATCATTCGCGGTGAGCGCTTCGGACTAAGCTGTGCACCCAGCGCATGGTTTCGACTCACTCAGCGCGCCGTCTCCGACCGGCTTCACCAGTCGACGCAACGTTCTTGTCGACGGGCTTCCGGCCCTTTCGCCAAGTCGGCCTCCTGGTTCCGGCGCCGGTCGGCGTCGGCAGGCTCACTTTGCAGCAAGTTTCCTGGATCTGCTTGCGCCCGGCGGACATCTGGGCGCTACTGGGCGCGCGCGTCTCGACCGCCCTGATAGGTCGCGATCTGCCAGGTATTCCCCCAAGGATCCTGCAGCGTAGCGCGTCGATCACCGTAGGGCATGTCCGATGGCGGTTCGATGACCCGAGCGCCTGCCTCGAGAGCTCGCTGATAGGTCGCATCGGTGTCGGGGACATAGACGTA
>DASPLZ010000362.1:0-4504 GCA_035627295.1 Phenylobacterium sp.
GACCACCGCTCCACCGGCAGGAACGGCAGCCACAGAGCCAGATAGCGGCGCGAGGTCGGCGAAGACGCAACGGTCACCATCCCACTCCACATCGAAGGTTTGCCTGGAAAGCCCCGCGCGATGGCGGAGCAGGGTGAGGGCGAAGGCCGGCCAGCCGGGGGCGTCGGCTTCCATCGGCCGCGAGCGGCGCGGGCGCACGCTCCAGCGGCTGGCGGCGGCGCTGGGGCGGGGCGTGGCCGCCGCGCGCGTGAGGAACACGGTCACGTCCGACTGGGCGGCGGCGAGAGCGAGACGGCGGCTGGCGGTCAGGTCCAGGGCCTTGGCCTCGCCCCACGGCTCCATGAGCACCGCGCCCACGGCCGGGCAGCGGGCGGCCTCGGCCCCGGCGCGCAGGACGCCGAGCACGTCCCTGGCCTCGACGAGGATCAGCCGGGCCGGATCGAAGCCGAGCGCGGCCAGGCCCGGGCCGTAGAGGCCGCCGGCCTCAACCCCGGCATAGTCCTGCCGCGCCCAGACGATCGCCCGGTCCCGCGCCGCCCGCATCGCCAGGGCCAGGGTGAACCCGGCCGCCGTCGCCGAATCCGGCGCGGTTTCGGCATAGACCTCGTGCAGGGCGCCGCGCGCCAGCCCGCCGCCCAGCAGCTCGTCCAGCTGGGCGGCGCCGGTGGCGAACAGGCGTTGCGCATCGGGCCGCTCCACGGTGAGGAGCGTCTGGCGCAGTCGCGGGGGAAGGTGGCTTGCGAGGTCCATGAGTTCGTGTTTTGTTCTCGTTATTCACGACTCCGATCCGGCCGAGAGTCAAGGCTCGCGAATCGCGAAAGCCCGCCGCCGCGCTGCTCGCAGACAACCGGCGTGGCCTGGGCGCGTTAGGGGCTCATGCGACAGAAAGCTCGCCTTCGCCGTCGGATCGACAGCCAGGCCGCCCGGGAAACTCGCCCATGGCCGCGCGCCTGAAGGTCTTCGTCACCTCCGACGGGCTGACCGACTATGTGGTCGCGGCCACCTCCCGGCCGAAGGCGCTGGCGGCCTGGGGCGCGCACCAGGACCTCTTCAAGACGGGGCAGGCGCGCGAGACGGACGATCCCAGGCTGGTCAAGGCGGCGCAGGCCCAGCCGGGGGAAGTCCTGCGGCGCAGCGCGGGCGAGCCGGTGCTGCCGAAGGCCAGGCCCAAGACGGCCAAGCCCAAGGGCCCGACCAAGGCGCAGCGTGAGCGCCTGGCCAAGGCGGAGGCGGCCCTGGACGCCCTGGAGACGGAACGGAGCCAGGCCCTGGAGGCCATCGCCGCCGAGCGCGCCGCGCTGGACCGGCGGGAAGCCGATCTCGCCAGGCGCCTCGAGCGCGCGGAGGCCAAGGCCCGCGCTGCGCTCGAGGCCGCGAAGGCGGCGGTGGAGCGCGCCTCGGCTTGACGCCGGCCCTTCGGCATGGCCTTGCCCGCGCTCCATGCTGCTCGCCGACTTCGACTTCGACCTCCCGGAGGATCGCATCGCCCTGCGGCCGGCCTCGCCCAGGGACGCGGCCCGGATGCTGGTGGTGCGGCCGGGCCAGCCGCTGGTCGACGCCCATGCGCGGGACCTGCCCGACTGGCTTCGCCCCGGCGACGCCCTGGTGCTCAACGACACGCGGGTGATCCCGGCGCGGCTGAAGGGCCGCCGGCGGCGCGAGGGCTCCGACATCGCCATGGAGGCGACGCTGCACCGGCGGCTGGCGCCCGACCGCTGGAGCGCCTTCGCCCGGCCGGGAAAGAAGCTGGCCGTCGGCGACCGCGTGAGCTTCGGCGAGGGCGCCGACCGCGCCTGCCTGCTCGGCGCGCTCGACGCCACCGTCGCGGAGAAGGGCGAGGGCGGAGAGATCGTGCTGGCCTTCGACCTCGCCGGGCCGGACCTCGACAGCGCCATCGCCGCGGCCGGCGAGATGCCGCTGCCGCCCTACATCGCCGCCAAGCGGCCGGAGGACGAGCGCGACCGCGCCGACTACCAGACCGTCTACGCCCGCGAGGACGGCTCTGTCGCCGCGCCGACTGCGGGCCTGCATTTCACCGACGAACTCTTCGCGCGGCTGGCGGAGGCGGGCGTCTCGACCCATCGGGTCACCCTGCACGTCGGCGCGGGCACCTTCCTGCCGGTGAAAACGGAAGACGTCGGCGCGCACCGGATGCATCCGGAGTATGGCGAAGTCTCGGCCGCGACCGCCGAGGCGCTGAACGCCGTGCGGGCGGCGGGCGGGCGCATCGTCTGCGTCGGCACCACGTCGCTGCGCCTGCTGGAGAGCGCCGCCAGCGAGGATGGCGTCATCGGGCCGTTCGCCGACGAGACCGCGATCTTCATCACGCCCGGCTACCGCTTCCGCGCCGCCGACGTGCTGATGACCAACTTCCACCTGCCGAAGTCGACCCTGTTCATGCTGGTCAGCGCCTTCGCGGGCCTGGAGGCCATGCGCGCCGCCTACGCCCACGCCATCGCTGACGGCTACCGCTTCTATTCCTACGGCGACGCCAGCTTGCTATTCCGCGCCGCCTGATGGCCGCCTTCCCCTTCGAGATCGCCGCGACCGACGGCAAGGCGCGCACCGGCGTGCTGAAGACCCCGCGCGGCGACATCCGCACACCGGCCTTCATGCCGGTGGGCACGGCGGCCACGGTGAAGGCGCTGACCGTCGACCAGGTGGCGCAGACCGGGGCGGATATCCTGCTCGGCAACACTTACCACCTGATGCTGCGGCCCACCGCCGAGCGCATCAAGCGGCTGGGCGGGCTGCACCGGTTCATGCGCTGGGAGCGGCCGATCCTGACGGATTCCGGCGGATTCCAGGTGATGTCGCTCTCCAAGATCTCCAAGGTCACGGAGGAGGCGGTCACCTTCCAGAGCCACATCGACGGCTCGCGCCACGTGCTGAGCCCCGAGCGGTCGATGGAGATCCAGGCTGACCTCCTGGGCTCCGACATCGTCATGCAGCTCGACCAGCTGGTCGCCTGGCCGGCGGAGGAGGGCGCCGCGGCCGAGGCGATGCGCCTCTCGGCCCGCTGGGGCGCGCGCTGCAAGGCCGCCTTCGGCGAGCGGGACGGGCAGGCGCTGTTCGGCATCCAGCAGGGCTCGACCCTCGAGGCGTTGCGGCGCGAGTCCGCCGAGCGGCTGACCGAGATCGGCTTCGACGGCTACGCCATCGGCGGTCTGGCGGTCGGCGAGGGGCACGAGAAGATGTGCGAGGTGCTGGATTACGCCCCCGGCCAGCTGCCGGCGGACCGGCCGCGCTACCTGATGGGCGTCGGCAAGCCGATCGACCTCGTCGAGGCGGTGGCGCGCGGGGTGGACATGTTCGACTGCGTGCTGCCGACCCGCTCGGGCCGCCACGGCCAGGCTTGGACCTGGGAGGGGCCGATCAACCTGAAGAACGCCCGCTTCGCCGAGGACCAGGCGCCGCTGGACGAGGGGAGCGATTGCCCGGCCAGCCGCGACTATTCCAAGGCCTATCTGCACCACCTAGTGAAGGCCGAGGAAATCCTCGGCCAGGTGCTGCTCTCCTGGCACAACGTGGCCTTCTTCGAGGCGCTGGTCGCGGCGATGCGCGCGGCGATCGCCGCAAGCCGCTTCGAGGCGTTCCGCCGCGACTTCGCCGGCCGTCAGCGCACCGGGTAGAGCGGCCGGTCCATTTCCTGGATCGGCGGCGCCGGGCGCGGCAGGTGCTGCGGCGTCGCCGGCGGCGGGCAGCCGTTGGCTTCGCCCAGGCCCTTCAGATAGGCGCGGCGGACCGCCCCGGCGGTGATCGCCTGGCGTACGATGCTGTCGTGCTGCTCGGCGCCGGTCAGGCGGCGCACCCAGCTGCGGAAGGGGATCAGGTCGGAGGCCGCGCCGCTGAGGAAGCCCAGCGCGCTGTTGCGCCCCTGCTCCTGCATGGTCGGATCCGGCGTGATGTAGTCGAGGTCCTGCCCCAGCGCATCGTTCAGCTCCGCCACCCGCGCCTGCAGCGCCGGGCACCCGGGCGGCGGCACGGCGTAGGGGTCGGAGGCGGCCTGCAGCAGCACCTGCGGGATCTTGGTGCGCAGCACGTTCACGTCGCGCAGCGGCGCGCTCATCGCCCCCTGCAGGTCCTCGCGGTTGGCCTCGGAGGTGGTCAGGATCTGCGGCGAGCCGTCCTTGCGCCCGACGGCGCAGGCGGTGAGCGACAGGGCCAGAAGACAGGTCAGGACACGCATGCGCCGCGACCTTAACCGCACAAATCCGGCGGAGGAATGGTGGGCCGGCTGGGGATCGAACCCAGGACCATTCGATTAAAAGTCAGATGAGGGGCGTTGAAAGTATTCGCGAGCGTCAGACTATTCCCGTTCTGTTCACTCATTGATATTGCTCGGGTTTTCCGAGGAGTCTGACGGTTTTTCGGCACTCAAAAGCTCTGGGAGTTTGGCGAAGTTGGCGGCCATTTTCCAGGCTTCCTGGCGGGTGAGACGCTTGAGAATATTTCGGCGCGCGGCCTCGTCCTCGAAGTAGAAGTAAGCCAGGGCCTGGGCGTT
>DASPLZ010000363.1:0-6158 GCA_035627295.1 Phenylobacterium sp.
CACGCCTGGCCCGGCAATGTCCGCGAGCTGGAGAATCTGATCCGCCGCATCTGCGCCCTCTACGCCGAGGAGCTGATCACCGCCCGCATCGTCGAGCGCGAACTGCAGGAGCAACCGTCGGCCGCCGCGGGGGACGACCAGCCGGTCACCCTGGCGGGCCTGGTGGAACGCCACCTCGGCGGCTACTTCGCCGACCAGCCCGACGGCGTGCCGCCGGCCGGCCTCTACGACCGGGTGCTGGAGGAGGTGGAGCGACCGCTGATCCGCCTGACGCTGGCGGCCACGCGCGGCAACCAGGTGCGGGCGGCCGAGATCCTCGGCCTCAACCGCAACACCCTCAGGAAGAAGATCCAGGATCTCGGCGTCGATCTGGTGCGCGGCCGGCGCTGAGACGGCGCGGCAACATCGCCGTTGCCTCTTAGGCACAGTGCGCTAGATTCGCCACATGTCCCTGAGTGGCGTCCAGAGCATGCCGGCGGCCGGCCGTTCGCCGGCTGAGCGGCGATGGGGCTATGTGATGGGTGCGGGCTATGTGCTTGCCGCCCTGCTCACGGTCATCGCCGTCCTGATGGCCTCCTCGCCGCCGGCGACCGGCGCGCTGGGACCGGCGAGCCGCATCATCCTGACCCTGCTCGGCGTCAACCTGGTGCTGATCCTGGCGCTGGCGGCGGCGGTGGGCTGGCGGCTGCTGAAGCTGCTGGCGGCGCGTTCCAGCGACGCCGGCGTGCGGCTGCACCTGCGGTTCGTCACCCTGTTCGCCCTGGCCGCCGTGGCGCCGGCGGTGATCGTGGCGCTGTTCTACGGCGTCCTGATCAGCCGGGGCGTGGAGAACTGGTTCAGCACGCGGGTGCAGACCGTGGTCGGCAATTCCGCGACCGTGGCGCGCTCCTACGTCGACGAGCAGCAGGCCTACATCGCCAACCACCTCAACCCGATGGCCAGCGACCTGAACCGGGCCGCGCCGGGCCTGCAGGCGACGCCGGTGACCTTCAGCCGCTTCCTGGGGGAACTCGCCGCCTACCATGACTTTCCGGCCGCCTATCTGATCGACCGCGAGGGCCGGGTGCTGGCCCGCGCCGAGTCGGCCGGCGCGCCGACCTTCCTCAGCCCTTCGAAGGCCGGCTTCGACGCGGCGGACGAAGGCGACATCTCGGCCGAGTCCTTCGCCGCGTCGGACCTCTTGCGGGCGCTCTACAAGCTCGACGGCTACGAGGACGCCTACCTCTATGTGGCCCGCCGGGTGGATCCCGGGATCCTCAACCACCTGCGCGAGACCGAGGCCTCGCTGATCTCCTATCGCGAAGCCGCCGAGAGCCGCGAGCAGATCCAGGCCGCCTTCGCCCTCAGCTATGCCGAAACGGCCCTGCTGGTGCTGGTCGGCGCGGTCTGGCTAGGGCTGGGCGTGGCCAGCCAGATCAGCGCGCCGGTCGGGCGGCTGGTGCAGGCGGCGGGCCGGGTGGCCGGGGGCGACCTCGACGCACGGGTGGACGCCGATCGCGATCCGGCCGAGATCGCCGTTCTCTCGCGCGCCTTCAATTCCATGACCGGCGAGCTGCAGGCCCAGCAGGCGGCCCTGAAGCGCGCCGGCGACGAGGCCGAGCAGCGCAGCCAGTTCATCGAGACGGTGCTGGCCGGCGTCAGCGCCGGCGTGGTGGGCCTCGATCCCGACGGCCGGGTCTCGGCGATCAACCGACAGGCCTCGGCCCTGCTGGACATCCTGGCCAGCGACGGCTTCGGCCGTCCGCTCAGCGAGGTGGCGCCGGAATTCGCCGCCGTCGCCGCCCGCGCCGAGCTGACCAACGAGGCCGAGGAGGAGGTCGATCTGGCCCGCGGCGGCGAGACCCGCCGGGTGCGCGTCCGCGCCGGGCGCAGCGAGACGGGCCTGGTGCTCACCTTCGACGATATCACCCGCCTGGTCACCGCCCAGCGCAACGCCGCCTGGCGCGACGTCGCCCGCCGCATCGCCCACGAGATCAAGAACCCGCTAACTCCGATCCAGCTCTCGGCCGAACGGCTGCGCCGCAAGTTCCGCAAGGGGGTGGACGAGAGCGAGCTGGAGGTCTTCGACCGCTGCACCGACACTATCGTGCGCCAGGTCGGCGACATCGGCCGGATGGTCGACGAGTTCTCGGCCTTCGCGCGCATGCCGGCGCCCCGGTTCGCCGAGCAGGACGCGGCGGAGCTGCTGCGTGCGGCGGCCTTCTCGCAGAAGGTGGCCTCGCCGGACATCGAGGTGGAGCTCGAGGAACCCGAGGCCACCCGCATCGTCGCCGACGAGCGGATGATCGCCCAGGCGCTGACCAACGTCTTCAAGAACGCCTCCGAGGCGATCGCAGGGCGCCAGGCGGGCGAGCCGGGCGTGCGCGGGCGGATCCGCGCGCGGCTCGCGAGCAGCGGCGACAAGGTGGCCTTCGAGGTCGAGGACAACGGCGTGGGCCTGCCGGCCAAGGACCGTGACCGGCTGACCGAACCCTATGTGACGACCCGCGAGAAAGGCACCGGCCTGGGCCTCGCCATCGTCAAGCGGATCATGGAGGATCACGGCGGCGACCTGATTCTCACCGACGCGGCCGAGCTTCCCGGAGCCCGCGCCGTCCTGCGGCTGCCCCTGGCGGCGGCCGCGCCCCAACCCACTCCAGTCGAAGTCGAGGCTTAGATGGCGGCGGACGTATTGGTGGTCGACGACGAGGCCGACATCCGCGAACAGGTCGGCGGCATCCTCGCCGACGAGGGCTATGCGGTGCGCACCGCGAGCGACTCGGAGTCCGCCCTGGCGGCGATTCGGGCGAGGAAACCCGCGGTCCTGATCCTCGACATCTGGATGCAGGGCGGCGGCATGGACGGGCTGGAGCTGCTCGACCTCGTCAAGACCCTCGACACCGACCTGCCGGTGATCATGATCTCCGGCCACGGGAACATTGAAACGGCCGTCAGCGCCATCAAGCGCGGGGCCTATGAGTTCCTCGAAAAGCCCTTCAAGTCCGATCGCCTGCTGCTGGTCGTCGAGCGCGCCCTGGAGGCGGCGAACCTGCGGCGCGAGAACCGCCGGCTGCGCACCCGCTCGCTGGCGCCGGAGGGGCTGATCGGGCGCTCGCAGGCGGCCCAGCAGCTGCGCTCGCTGATCGCCAAGCTGGCGGCGGCCAACAGCCGCGTACTGATCAGCGGCCCGCCGGGTTCCGGCAAGGAGCTGGTGGCGCGGATGATCCACGACTCCAGCCCCCGGGCCGGCGGCGAGCTGGTGGCGGTGAGCGCCGCCGGCATGGCGCCGGAGCGGCTGGACGTGGAGCTCTTCGGCGAGGAAGGGGAGGGCGGCCGTCCCGCCAAGATCGGCGTCTTTGAACGCGCCCACGGCGGCACCCTCTACCTCGACGAAGTGGCGGACATGCCGCGCGAGACCCAGAGCCGCATCCTGCGGGTGCTGATCGACCAGCGCTTCCGGCGCGTCGGCGGCGAACAGGACGTCTCAGTCGACGTGCGGGTGATCTCGTCCAGCTCCCGCGACCTGCGGGAGGAGATCGCCGCCGGCCGCTTCCGCGAGGATCTGTTCCATCGCCTGAACGTGGTGCCGGTGCGCGTGCCGGGCCTGGCCGAGCGGCGCGAGGACATTCCGGACCTGATCGAATACTTCATCGGCCGCATCGCCGAGGCCAGCGGCCGGCCGCGCCGAAGGCTCGCGGAGGACGCCATGGCGACCCTGCAGGTGCATCCCTGGCCCGGCAACGTGCGCCAGCTGATCAACAACGTCGAGCGCATGCTGATCCTGGCGTCCGGCGATCCGAACGAGGCGATCACCGCCGACATGCTGCCGTCCGAGGCGCCGCCGTCGAGCGCCGCCGGCCTCGGCGCCGAGCGGATCATCTCCCTGCCGCTGCGCGAGGCGCGGGAAGCCTTCGAACGGGAGTATCTGAACGCCCAGATGCTGCGCTTCTCGGGCAACATCTCGCGCACCGCGGCCTTCATCGGCATGGAGCGCTCGGCCCTGCACCGCAAGCTGAAGTCGCTGGGCCTCGGCGGCTCGCGGGTGATGGAAGAGGAAGGCGCCTGATGGGCCGCATCGCCTACGTCAACGGCGCCTTCGTCCCGCAGGCCGAGGCGGCGGTGCACATCGAGGACCGCGGCTACCAGCTGGCCGACGCCATCTACGAGGTCTGGGCGGTGTTCGACGGCAAGCTGTCGGACGCCGAGGGGCATTTCGCGCGGCTGGAGCGCTCGCTCGGCGAGCTGCGCATCGACATGCCGATGAGCCGCAAGGCGCTGCAGCTGCTGCTGAAGGAGGCCGTGCGCCGCAACCGCGTGCGCGACGGGCTTTGCTACCTGCAGATCAGCCGCGGCGTCGCGCCGCGCGATCACGCCTTCCCGACCAACGGGGCGACGCCCTCGGTGGTGATCACCGTCAAGGCGGTCGACCGCGCGGCGAGCGAGGCCAAGGCGGCCAAGGGCGTCGGCGTGATCACCCAGCCGGAGAACCGCTGGGGCCGCTGCGACATCAAGACGGTGGGCCTGCTCCCCAACGCCCTCGCCAAGCAGGCGGCGCGGGAGGCCGGCGCCTACGAGGCCTGGTTCGTGGACGACCTCGGGCTGGTCACCGAAGGCGCCTCCTCCAACGCCTGGATCGTCGACCGCGACGGCGTGCTGCGCACCCGCGACACCAACGCCAACATCCTGCGCGGGATCACCCGCCACACCCTGCTGGATGTCATGGCGGGGGAGGGGATGCAGGTCGAGCAGCGGGCGTTCACGCCGAAGGAGGCGCTGGAGGCGCGGGAGGCGTTCGTGACGGGCGCCGGCTCGCTGGTGCTGCCGGTGGTGAGCGTCGACGGCAAGCCTGTGGGCGATGGCAAGCCCGGACCAGTGGCGATGAAGCTGCGGCGCCTCTATATCGAGCGCGCGAAGGCGCTCAGCGTCTGATCATCGTTCGGCGATTGATCGGGCCGAGAAACCCCGCCTAGCATCCAACTCGTGTGTGTGAGGCCCCCCGGCCTCGAACCAACAAGAAAGGCGAAAAGCCCATGGCGACCAAGGACAAGCAGCAGAATCTGCAGGACACCTTCCTCAACGCGGTCCGCAAGTCGAAGACCCCGCTCACCATCTTCCTCGTCAACGGCGTCAAGCTGCAGGGCGTGGTCAGCTGGTTCGACAACTTCTGCGTCCTGCTCCGCCGCGACGGCCAGGCCCAACTGGTCTACAAGCACGCCATCTCCACGATCATGCCCGCCCAGCCGGTGCAGCTCTGGGAGCCCTCCGAAGACGAGGCTGATTGAACACCCCCATAGTCCATGAGGCGCCCGTCCAGGGCGCCGTCGTCATCCATCCCGACCGCGACGCGCGGGGCGTACGCGAGCCAGAAACCCGGCTGCAGGAGGCCGTCGGGCTCGCGCAGGCGCTCGACCTGGAGGTTCGCGAGGCGCTGATCGCGCCGCTGCGCAAGCTAGCGCCCGCAACCCTCTTCGGCCGCGGCAAGGTCGAGGAGATCGGCGCCATCGCCGAGGAGGCCGACGCCTCGGTCGTGGTGGTCGACGACGCTCTGACGCCGGTGCAGCAGCGCAACCTGGAAAAGGCCTGGGGCGCCAAGGTCATCGACCGCACCGGCCTGATCCTGGAGATCTTCGCCCGCCGCGCCCGCACCCGCGAGGGTCGCCTGCAGGTGGAGCTCGCCAGACTCACCTACGAGCGCTCGCGCCTCGTTCGCACCTGGACCCACCTGGAGCGGCAGCGTGGCGGCTTCGGGGTCATGGGCGGCCCGGGCGAAACCCAGATCGAAAGCGACCGGCGGATCCTGGCCGACAAGATCGGCCGCCTGAAGCGCGAACTGGGCGACGTGCGGCGCACCCGCGACCTGCAGCGCGCCGCCCGCAAGCGCCACCCGCACCCGACAGTGGCGCTGGTCGGCTACACCAACGCCGGCAAGTCGACGCTGTTCAACCGGCTCACCGCCTCCGAGGTGTTGGCCGAGGACATGCTGTTCGCCACCCTCGACCCGACCCTGCGCACCCTGAAGCTGCCGCGCGGCCGCAACGCCATCGTCTCCGACACCGTGGGCTTCATCTCCGACCTGCCGCACGAACTGGTCGAGGCGTTCCGCGCCACGCTGGAAGAGGTTCGGGAGGCGGACCTGGTCCTGCATGTGCGCGACATCGCCGGCGCCGACAGCGCCGCCC
>DASPLZ010000364.1:0-2393 GCA_035627295.1 Phenylobacterium sp.
CCCCATCGGGATCAGCGCGTGCTCCGCCGATCGGTGAGCGCCGGCTTGCGGGCCGTGGCCGCAGAGCCGGTGGACCGCGGATCCATCAGGTCGCGCCTCACCGGCGTCGATCCGGACGGCGGCTGGGGGATCATGCGGCTCACTTGCGCGCCGGCTTGCCGGGCGCCTGCGCCAGGACGGCGAAGCCGGAGGCGGTGACGGCCGGCGCGGCCTTGGGCTGCTTGGGTTTGCGGATTTCGCGGTTCGATCGCTTCTGGCCCTTGGCCATGTCAGCTCCTTTCGGGGGTCTCGGGGTCCGGCCCGTGGCCGGGCGCGGCGGGGCTCGCCGGCGCCTGGCGCGCAAGCAGGCTCTTCTCGTGGAGGATCGCCAGGCTGCTCCAAGCGGCCGCGGCGTGTTCGTGGCGTTCCCTGACCCGGTCCAGGGTGGCCGCGCCCGCCAGGGCCGAAGCGTTGGCGGCGTTTTCGCGGTAGAGGCCGGAGGCGACGCGCTGGCGATGCCCGCGGGTTCTGACAGGGGCGATCATCCGCGCACGCGGGGGAAAGACCTGAAGACGACCGGCAGCAGCATCGCACCCGCCACCAGGAGCAGGGACGCTAGGAAGAGCGCAGACATGCTTGTCTCGAAAGGGACGCCGCGCCGAAGCAGGATCAACCGCTTGAGTGGCGGCACACGCCCGGCGGCGCTGTACTGATATGGGGCCTGGCGCCCCAAATAGCCAGGGCCGAGGCGCAGAGGCGGGGGATTCGCGCGGGCGGGCCGCCTTCTCCCGCCAGGGGAGACGAGGTAACACCCGCCGCATGGCCCGCCCCCCGATCCTCGCGCTCAAGGACGTCCGTCTCGCCGACGGGCGGCTGCAGCTGTTCGACGGCGTCGATCTGGCCCTGGAGCCGCGCGCCCGCGCCTGCCTCGTCGGCCGCAACGGGGCCGGCAAGTCGACCCTGCTGCGGATCCTCGCCGGCCAGGCCGAGCCCGACGACGGCGAGCGCAGCGTGCAACCCGGCGCGCGGATCAGCCTGGTCGCCCAGGAGCCGGCCATCGCCGCCGAGACCCTCCTCGACTACGCCACCCAGGGCGGCGCCCCGGCGCACGAGGCCGAGGCCGCCCTGCAGACCTTCAATCTCGACCCCGCCAAGCGCGCCCAGGGCCTTTCCGGCGGCGAGGCGCGCCGCGCGGCGCTGGCCCGCGCCATCGCCGAGCAGCCCGACGTCCTCCTGCTCGACGAGCCCACCAACCACCTCGACATCCTGGCCATCGAGACCCTGGAGGCCGAACTGAAGGCGTCCCGCGCGGCCATGCTGATCGTCAGCCACGACCGCGCCTTCCTGGAGCGGGTGACCACCCAGTCGTTCTGGCTGGAGTACCGCCAGGTCCGCCGCCTGGACGCCGGCTTTTCCGAATTCGACGCCTGGGCCGAGAAGATCACCGCCATGGAGGCCGAGGAGGCCCGCCGCCTCGACCGCTTCATCGAGCGCGAGCAGCACTGGATGGCCCGCGGCGTCACCGCCCGCCGGGCGCGCAACGAGGGCCGCCGCCGGCGCCTGATGCAGATGCGCCAGGACAAGTCCGACCGCCTGCGCGAGCAGCGCGGCGGCCTGACCATGGGCCTGGCCTCCTCCGGCCAGTCGGGAACCCGCGTCGTGGAGGCCAAGACCGTCTCCAAAGCCTTCGGCGAGCGGGTGATCCTGAAGGACTTCTCCACCCGCATCCTGCGCGGCGAGCGGGTGGCCATCGTGGGCCCCAACGGCGCGGGGAAGACCACCCTGGTGCGCGTTCTCCTCGGGGAAATCCCCGCCGACTCCGGCGAGGTTAAGCTCGGGACCAACCTGGAGGTCGCCTACATCGACCAGGCCAGGGCGGACCTGAAGGAGGACATGACCCTGCGCGACGCGCTCCTGCCGCTCGGCGGCGACCACGTGATGGTCCGCGGCCATCCCAAGCACGTGATCGCCTACGCCAAGGACTTCCTCTTCGCCGAGGGCCAGCTGCGCCAGCCGGTGAAGAGCCTCTCCGGCGGCGAGCGCAACCGCCTCCTGCTCGCCCGCGCGCTCGCCATGCCCGCCAACCTGCTGGTGCTCGACGAGCCGACCAACGACCTCGACATGGACACCCTCGACCTTCTGGAGGAGCTGCTCGCCGACTACGACGGCACCCTGGTCCTCGTCAGCCACGACCGCGACTTCATCGACCGCCTGGCCACCTCCACCATCGCCCTCGACGGAAACGGCAAGGCGGTGGAGACCCCCGGCGGCTGGACGGACTTCGTTTCCCAGAACCCCGGCTTCTTCCGCCCGGTGGCGGCGCCGGCCGCCAGATCCATCCCCGCCGCGAAACCCGCCCCGCCGGCCCCGCCGCGCGCCGCCACCAAGCTCTCCTACAAGGACCAGCGCCGCCT
>DASPLZ010000365.1:0-5689 GCA_035627295.1 Phenylobacterium sp.
TCTCGAACCAGTAGAGCGGCGCCCGCCAGCCCTCGGCCTGGGCGAGCGCCCAGCCATCGGCGAGCCAGAGGTCCGGGCGGCCGTAGCCGTCGTCCTGCATGAAGGCCAGCCATTCGGCGTTGGTCACCAGCCGGTCGGCCAGGCGATAGGGCTGCAGCAGGACTTCATGGGCGGGGCCTTCATTGTCGAAGGCGAACCCGTCCCCCTCATGGCCGATACGGACGACGCCGCCCTCGATATCGACGAAACGCAGCGGCCCCGGATCGGCGCCCAGCCCCTCCGGCGCGCGGCTATAGGCCGGCCGCAGGGGCGACTGGGCGAAGAGGTGCAGGATGTCCATGAGCAGCAGTTCCTGATGCTGCTCCTCGTGCGCGAGGCCCAGTTCGATCAGCGGCGCAAGGCCTGGCGCGCCGCCCTCCAGCAGCCGCTGCATGGCGTCGTCGACGTGGCGGCGGTAGGCGGCCACTTCGTCCGCCGAGGGCCGCGTCAGCAGGCCCCGATGCGGCCGCGGGTGCCGCTCGCCGATGGCCTCGTAATAGGAGTTGAAGAGATAGCCGTAGCGGGCGTCGAACCGCCCATATCCCGGCAGGTGCGGCGCCAGCAGGAAGGTCTCCCAAAACCAGGTGGTATGCGCCAGGTGCCACTTGGCCGGGCTGGCGTCCGGCATCGACTGGACGCACTGATCCTCGGGGCTCAAGGGCGCGGCGAGCCGCAAGGTCGCCGCCCGAACCTCCTGAAAACGCTGGGCGAGATCGATCGCCTTGGCCGCCGATGGACGCGCATGCTGCGGGCCTTGCTCTGCGATGGGCATTTTGATCTCCGCAGTCGGCTAAAGCCCTTAGGCCCCCGGATTGACAGTCGTGCGAATGCCCCCGCGGCGCGCCGAGTTCCCGAGGCGTTCCGCCGGAACGCAACACAGATGGCGGCGTTTCGCCACCGTGCAAGGTTTTGACGTGTCTAGGCCGCCGAAGGGGCGCGCCGGCGCTGAGCCCGGCGAGGGAACGGCATGAGCGCGGTATCGAGTTGGCGCGACGAGGTAGTGGCGATGATCCCGGCGCTTCGAGCCTTCGCCTGGTCGCTGGCGCATAACGGCTCGGACGCCGACGACCTGGTGCAGGACACCCTGATCAAGGCCTGGACCAATCGCGAGAAGTTCGAGATGGGCACCAATCTTCGGGCCTGGCTCTTCACCATCCTGCGAAACACCTACTACACTCAGGTCACCCGCCGCCGGCGCGAGGTGCGCGACGAGAGTGGCGAGATCGCCGGCTCGCTGAAGATCGAGGCCAACCAGGACTGGAGCGTGACCTTGAGCGGCTTGCAGGCCGCGCTGGCGCAGCTGCCGGACGAGCATCGCGAGGCGCTGATCCTGGTGGGCGCCGCCGGGCTTTCCTACGAGGAAGCGGCGGAAATCTGCGGCTGCGCCCTCGGCACCATCAAGAGCCGCGTCAACCGCGCCCGCAACCGCCTCCTGAAGCTGATGGACGCCGAGGCCCCGGGCGAAGTGCTGAACGGCGGCGTCGTGGCCGCCGCCGGCGCCTAACGGGCCCGGTTTCGGCGCGCCGGAGCTTCCGGCGCATCCTCCTCGTCCAACTGCTCGACGAGCGAGCGCAACCGGTCCGGCACGGGCCGCCCCGAGAGGCCCGAGAACATGCGCCGCAAAGCGCCGTTCAGCGCCTGCAGGCGCGCCTGCCGCTTCTGATCCGTCATCCTCGCCCCTGCGAACGGGGTCCCTCGCAGCCTGCATAGCCGAACGCCCCACCGCGACAACGGCCAATCGCGCCGCGGGCGAGCTAAGGCGCGTCGGGGTAGATTACCGGCAACACCAGGGCCGAGGGCCGGCTGGAGTCGAGGTAGACGGTGTTCACCGCCACGCGCGGCTTTTGCTTGCGTGACCCGGGCGCCTCTCCGGTGTTCGGATTCACCTCGAAGCGCGGGCTGTTCGAGGAGGTGACATGCAGGGCGATCCTGTGTCCCTTTTCAAAGGTTTGGGCGGTGTTCCACAGGTCGATCGTCAGTTTGGTCGGCGCGCCGGGGATCATCGGCGCCACGTCGTCCGGCATGCGGCCCTCGCGGTAGCGGGCGCGGATGGGGGCGTCGAGGATCAGGGCCTCGTAGCCGTCCGGATAGACGTCCACCAGCTTGACCATGAAGTCGGTGTCCGGCCCGTCGGTCGCCGCGTAGAGCTCGACCGAAACGGGGCCGGCGATGACCACGTCTTGCTCCAGCACCGGCGTCTCGAAGCGCAGATAATCCTGCCGCGGAGGAATCGCCCGCTGGTCCATCGGCCCCCTCTCGAAGGTCAGATTGGCGCCGCCTACAGTCGGCACAGGCTTGGCGGGATCGAAGCGATAGCTGACCTTGGCCTCCTCGGCGCCTGGCGCCCGCGTCGAGAGCTTGCGGTCGGCGGCCAGGAAGTAGCGCACCTCGCGGAAGGCCGGCGGCCAGTTGGCGGCCTTGACCAGCCGGTTCTTCGGCGAGAACGCCCCCTTCCGCGCCGAGGCCATCATGAAATAGCTGACCGGCGGCTCGTCCATGATCCCGTTGTCGGCGCCCTTCAGCCAGTGGTCGAACCAGCGGATCTCCTCGGTCCCGCCCAGCGCCAGGCGATCGAAACCTGGATAGGCCAGGTCGCCTGAGAGCTCGCCGTGGCCGAAGGGGCCCATCAGCAGCTTCTGGTTCCCCTTCGCACCCTTGCTCCCGTGGTTCTGCAGCCAGGTGAAGTTGGAGACGTTGCCGTCGTTGAAGATGTCGTACCAGCCGCCGACGTTGTAGATCGGGATGCGGATGTACTTGCGGTTGGCGCTCATCGCCCCGCGGTTCCAGATCACGTCGTCGACGGCCCGGGCGCGGACGGTGTCCAGCACCTCCTCGCTGGCCCCCTGCCCCTTGAGCCAGCCGAGGGTGTCCTTCTCCTTCAGCACGCCGCCGAGGTAGGTGTTCCTCAGCCGGTCGTAGGGCGCGACCACCACATAGGCCGCCTTAAGGTGCGGCGGCGCGGCCATGGCCGCGGCGTTGGAGGTGATGCCCAGAGCCGAGCCGCCGGTGATGCCCACCTTGCCGTTGCTCCAGGGCTGGGCGGCGGCCCATTCGACGGCGTCGTAGCCGTCTTCGATGTCGTTCTCGAAGGCCGCGTAGAAGCCCTGGCTGCGCCCCTTCCCGCGCACGTCCTGCAACACATAGACGTAGCCGGCGTCGGTATAGCGCTTGGCCTGGGCGGCGAGGCCGGCGCGCTGCAGCTGCGGCACGTCCGGGCGCCCGTCCTTCAGGTAGGGCGTGCGCGAGAGGATCACCGGCCAGGGCCCCTTGCCTTCTGGCTTGTAGACGTTGGCGGCCAGCCGCACCCCGTCGCGGGTGGTCATGAATTCCTCGACCGCGCCGGCCGGAAGGCTCGCCGCCGTCTGCTGCGCCTGCGCCGCGGGCGCCGGGCCCGCCGCCAGCGCCACCGCGAGCGCCAGGCCCGCCAGCCAATGCCGTTTCATCCTGTTCGTCCCCCCGCGGCGGTCGCACGCCGCCGTCCAATGCCGTCAATCAATGAAGCATCTAAGCATCGGCGGAGCCCGCCGATAAGGGCGGCGGGAACGAAAAAGGCGGCCGATCGCTCGGCCGCCTTTCCGTCAACCCCGATGGCGGGCCGTCACCACCGCTTGGTGAGATTGACGAACGCCCGCCGGCCGATGAGATCGTACTGGCTGGAGAGCACCCCGTTGCCGATCCGGGTCTCGTTGCCCGAGTTCGAGAACGGATACGACCACAAAGCCGGTGAACTGGTTGTCGAGCTGCCGGGCGCTGGCGGCGATGGACGAGGTCTGCAGGATCTCGGTGGTGTTGATGATCCCTTCGACGCTCACCTGCTCGGCGTTGATCACCTGCACGGGCGATGCGCTGGTGAACTCCGAGCGCCGGATGCGCGAGCCGGTGACGACCAGTTCCTCGACGCCGGCTTCGTCCTCGCTCGCTCCGGTCGCCTGGCTGGTCGAAGCGCTCTGGGCATAGGCGGAGCTTGCGAGGAGCGCGCCCGCAAAGCCGACCACGGCGCTCGTCGCGAGCAGCCGTTCTCTGAATTTAGGCAATGTAGACTCCCCTTACTGGCCGCTGCAGAGCGGCCAGCGATAGCGTTGCAGACGGCGTCCCACCGTCCCCACTCCCTCGAGTGGATATGCCGCGCAACATATACCGATGATATACTTGATCAATGTCACATATATACTTGAGGAAGGTACATATCGTTACATCAAGCTCCGAATGTTACATTGTGGATATTGTATTGGGCGCAATACTTCCTTGACGCCGGACGTGTCTCCGCCAGATGCGCTGGCCATGAAGCGCTTGGTCGCACCACGCGGGTCACAGGATGTAGCTGACCTTGGGGGGGCAGCGTTGAGCATCTTGGGAAGGTGATGGCGGAGACGGAGGGATTCGAACCCTCGGTACCCCTTACAGGGTACGACGATTTAGCAAACCGTTGCCTTCAGCCACTCGGCCACGTCTCCGGCAGAGCGCGATGCGATAGCCGTTTCGGGGGCGCATGGCAATCGAGGCTGGCCGTTAAGCAAAAGCTCAACCGTGGCCGGCATGGTGGCGCGGCATCTGCATAGACTCCGGTGATGAACGTCATCTCTCTCAATATGGCGCGGGCGGCGCGGCTCGAGCGGCAGGCCGAGCCCGAAAAGGCCATGGAATCGCCGGTTGACGTTCCCGCGGCGGAACAACAGCGTTCCGCCGATCGCCGCGGGCCCTTGCGACCCGGCCGGCTGGTTTCCGCCCGCGCGCGGATCAGCGGCTATGCGACGGCGCGGCTCTTCCGCATCACCGATGTGGCGGCGATCTTCGCCTGCGCCCTGATCGCCCGCCCCTGGGAGGCGGCCGGCGCGGGCGTGGCGGCGATGTTGCTGCTGGGGGTCACCCTGGTGCTGCTGGCCGGGCTGAACCTGGCCAGATCCTATGACTTCAGCCGCCGCGAGGGCCTGGCCTTCCATCTGGCGCGCCTGGCGGTGGCGGTCTCGGGCGCCGGCGGCGCCACCCTCATGGGCCTTTTCCTGACCCGCAGCCACCCGCAGCTGTGGGAGGCGGTGGGCGTGTGGCTCTGCCTCAGCCTGGTCGCACTCTACGCCCTGCACACCACCTGGTTCCTGGTGGTGCGCCACTGGCGCAGCCAAGGCCGCCTCACCCCCAACATCGTGGTGCTGGGCGCCACCGAGGGCGTCGGCCGGATGATCGCCTCGGCGCTGGACAGCCGCGACGTGGCCGTGCTGGGCATCTTCGACGACCGCGCCGCCCGCGCCCCGGCGCAGATCCAGGGCGTGCCGGTGCTGGGCGACACCCAGGCTCTCCTGAGCCACCGCGTGCTGCCCTACGTCGACCGCATCGTCATCGGCGTGCCGGCCAGCGCCCAGACGCGCGTGCGCCAGCTGATCGAGCGGCTGGAGATGCTGCCGAACGAGATCGCCCTGCTGCTCGATGGCGACTCGGCGAAAGCCGACGCCGCCTACGCCCGCATCGCCGACCTGCCGCTGGCCCATGTCGCCGGCGTCCAGGCCGACGAGGCGCGAGCCTTCGCCAAGCGCATGGTCGACGTGGTGGTGGGCCTCGCCGCCCTGGTGGCGGCCGCGCCGATCATGGCCGCCGTGGCGCTCGCCGTGAAACTGGAAAGTCCCGGCCCGGCGCTGTTCCGCCAGCGCCGTCACGG
>DASPLZ010000366.1:0-2389 GCA_035627295.1 Phenylobacterium sp.
CGACGAGCAGCACGACCCTCTTTGCGCCCTCGCTTTCGGCGACCTTTGCGCTCTCTCCAGCCCTCGTCACCAACGGCCAGGCGTTTCACCCGCCGGCGGTGACGCTGGGGGCTGTGACGTTGGCGCCGGCGCTGCTCACCAGCGGACAGACGTTCTTCTCACCCACGGTGGTGAACGGCTGGTCGGTGGCGCCGCCGCTGCTCAGCAACGGCCAGACGTTCTTCGCGGCCACAGTGGTCCCGGGCCCGGTGTCGCTGGGGCCCGCGCTGGTGACGAACGTGCAGGCGTTCCACGCGCCGACGGTGAGCCCGGGCGCGGTGACGATGTCGCCGCCGCTGGTGGAGAACGGGCAGACCTTCCCGCCCGCGACGGTGACGCCCGGCGCGGTGGCGCTCTCGGCGCCGCTGCTGAGCAACGGACAGACGGTCTTCGCGCCCACGGTGACGCCCGGCGCGGTGACGATCGCGCCGCCGCTGGCGGCCAACGACAACGGGTTCTTCGCTCCGGCGGCGACGCCGGGGCCGGTCGGCATCGTGGCGCCCCTGATCGCCAGCACGGCGTTGGCCTTCGCGCCGACGCTGACACAGCTTGCCCTCCGCCGCCGCCGCGCCGCGTTCATGCGTACCTGGCGCTGACCGGCGAACCCGGTTCGCCGTTTGCAACGGGAGATCGCCGATGACGCTGGATCTCGGAGCCATCGCCATGCCCGTGATCACCGCCCTCCTGGGCGGCGGGGGCGTGTGGGCGTGGCTCTCCTCCAGGCAGAAGTCGCCGGCGGAAATGGTGAGCGCCGCCGCGGCCTTTCAGGTGGCGCTGAACAGTCAGGCCGACGCCTTCATCGGCAAGCTGCAGACTCTCGTGCGCGACCATGAACGCACGATCGCCGACCTCGCGCAGCGCGTCCGCGACCTCGAGGCCGAGAACGAGGAATGCCGAGGCGAGAACCGGCAGCTGCGGCAGGCGATCGAGAGCCTGCGCCGCCAGCTGATCGCGGCGGGCGTCAAAATCGAGCCGGACCCGCCGGTGGAGCGGGTGGCCATGGTGGAGACGAACGGGCTGACGCTGGTGGCCGCCCGGCGCGGACGGCGGCGGCCCTCCTCCACCCAGTAAGGGGCTGACCATGACCAACCTGCTTGCGGCGCTCGGCCGCGGCTGGCGCGCCATGCTGGCCGCCGCGCCGATCGACCGCTGGGCGCTATTCGGCGCGTCGATCGTGATCACGCTGCTGTTCATCGGCGGCGGTGCGCTGATCTACCTGGGCGCCTGGCCAGCTGCGCTGGCGGCCAAGCGCCTCGATCTGATCGGCACCGGCTTCCTGATGATGGGCGCCGGGATGCTGATGGTGATCGCGTCCTACACGATGGTGAGCTTCCGCCTGAAGGGACCGGGCGGGGTCGAGGCCGAGATCGGCCGGGAGATGCCGCCCGCGTCGCCCACGGTGACCGCCACCGCGACGCCGAGCGGTTCGGTGCAGGTGACCGCCACGCCCGGCCAGCCGCCTTTCACACCACCCACAGGAGGTCGCGATGACCTTGCGCAATGAGGCCGCCTTCTTCGCGAACGTGCGGGCCGGCATCCTCGGGCCGACGCTGAGCCAGGACGAGGTCACTGGCTGCCAAGCGATCCTCGCCGCGGCAGAGGGCCTGCCCATCAGCTGGGCGGCCTACATGTTGGCCACCGCCTACCACGAGACGAAGAGCACGATGCAGCCGGTGCGCGAGGCCTACTGGCTGACCCAGGATCAGGCCGACCGCTACTTCTTCAGGATGTACGACCCGCACGGAGCGCGGCCTGGCGTCGCCGCCGAGCTCGGCAACACCCAGCCGGGCGACGGCGTGCGGTTCTGTGGCCGCGGGTACGTGCAGTTGACTGGCCGGCGGAACTATCAGCGCGCGCAGAATGCGCTGGGCGTGCACTTGGTCACCAATCCAGACCTCGCCATGGACCGGGCGATCGCCGCGAAGATCATGCGCCGCGGCATGGTCGAGGGATGGTTCACAGGCAAGAAGCTGGCCGACTACCTGCCGCGCCCGGGCTTCACCGCCGCGCGCCGGATCATCAACGGGACGGACCGGGCCGGGGACATCGCGATCTACGCGCGCCGCTTCCAGGCGGCGCTGCTGGCCGGGGAGTGGGCGCAATGAACTGGGTTCGCCTGGCCGGCCTCGGCGCCGGCGTGCTCGCCGTGATCGGCGCCGTGCTGGCGGTGCGGGGCGGGACCGCCCACTACCAGCGGATCTCGGCGGACTCGGCCACGCTGGCCGCCTGCCGGGCGGCGGCGCAGGGCGGCCTGCGCACCCGCGACAGCCTGACCGCCTGCCCGCAACCGCTGGCCCGCCTGGCGGCCGCCGGCGCGGCCGCGGAGGCCTGCGACCGGGCGCTGACCGGC
>DASPLZ010000367.1:0-4206 GCA_035627295.1 Phenylobacterium sp.
GCGCTGCTGGTGGCCGACCCGGCGGGGGTGAAGCGCGTGCTGGTCGACAATGTCGCCAACTATCCGAAGACGACGCTGGAGCGGCGGTTCTTCTCGGTGCTGTTCGGCGACGGCCTGCTCTCCACCGACGGCGAGCAGTGGCGCGGCCACCGGCGGATCATGGCCCCGGCCTTCGACCCGCGCAGCGTCGCCGGCTACGGCCCGGCGATGGCGGCCACGGCCGACGCCTTCCTGGCCCGCTGGGACGCCCTGCCGGACGGGGCGAGCCTCGACATCTCCGAGGAGATGACCCTGCTCACCCTGCAGATCATCTGCCGCACCATGTTCTTCGCCGACGGCGACGACGAGCTGGTCGCCCTGGTCGCGCGCACCATGAAGGACGGGGTTCTGGAGATGCGCGGCGGCCTTCTGGACCTCATCCCGGTCCTCTCCGATTGGCGGTTCGCCCGGCGCGAGCGCGAGGCGACCGCGGCCTTCGCCCCGCTGGATGCGGCCATCGCCCGGATGATCGCCGAGCGGGAAGCCGATCCCAAAGCCTCGCCCGACGACCTGCTCTCGCGCCTGATCGCCGCCCGCGACGCCGAGACCGGCGCCCGCATGACGGCCAGGGAGGTGCGCGACCAGTTGATCACCATCTTCATCGCCGGCCACGAGACCACCGCCTCGGCCATGACCTGGATCTGGTACGTGCTGTCGCAGCACCCGGCCTGGGACGCCGCGCTGGCGGCCGACCTCGACCGGGTCCTGGGCGGCCGCGCGCCGACCCAGGAGGACCTGCCGGCCCTCGGTCTCGCCCGCCGGATCGCCGAGGAGACGATGCGACTCTATCCGCCGGCGCCGGGACTCTCCACCCGCGTGGCCCTGGCCGACGACGAGATCTGCGGCGTGAAGGTGAAGAAGGGGACGCAGATCGTCGTGATGCCCTGGGTGACCCAGCGCCACCGCGCGCACTGGGACCATCCGGAACGCTTCGACCCCGACCGCTTCCTGCCCGAGCGCAGCACCGGCCGCCCCAGGCTCGCCTACATGCCCTTCGGCGCCGGGCCGCGCATCTGCATCGGCATGCTGATGGCGGTGAACGAGATCGTGCTGATCCTGGCCGCCCTCGCCCGCCGCTATCGCGCCGAGCTGGAGCCCGGCCACCCGGTGGTGCTGCGCCAGCAGGTGACGCTGAGGCCCCGGCACGGCATGCGCATGCGCCTTCGGCGGCGCTGAGGAACGCCGCGCCCCGCCGCCCGTTGAGCCGACGACCGCGCGGGGCCCGATGAAACTCACCGTCCACTCGAAGCTTTGCTACGCCTTCGAAAAGCCCAGCGAGGTGCTGCTGCTGGTCGAGGCGGCGCGCAGCCCCGACCAGGCGGTCGGGCGCGAGACCCTGCGCTTCACGCCGGGCCTCGACTTCACCCGCATCGACGACGGCGCCTCGGGCGAGCGGCGGGTGGTGTTCACCGGCGAGGGCGAGGTGACCATCGACTACCGCGCCGAGGTCGAGACCCTGCTGCGGGACGACGACCTGACGGACGCCCCGGCCGCCGCCATCCGCGACCTGCCGGGCGAGGCCCTGCCCTACCTGCGCGCCAGCCGCTATTGCCCCTCGGACCGCTTCGAGCCCTTCGTGGAGCGCGAGTTCGCCCACCTGGCGGGCGGGGCGCGCGCCCAGGCGATGATCGACTGGATCCGCGCGCACGTGGACTATCGGATCGGCTCCTCCAGCGCCGCCTCCACGGCCGACGACACCTTCGTCGATCGCTGCGGGGTCTGCCGCGACTTCGCCCACCTGGCCCTCACCCTGCTGCGCGCCGGCGACATCCCGGCCCGCGCCATCGGCGCCTATGCCTGGAAGCTGAAGCCCCCGGACTTCCACGCGGTGATCGAGGCCTGGCTGGGCGGCCGCTGGCGGCTGGTGGACGTCACGGGCCTCGCCCCCGTCGAGGGCCTGGTGCGTATCGCGACGGGGCGCGACGCGGCCGACATCGCCTTCATGACCATCTTCGGCCAGGCCCGGATGCTGAGCCAGGCCGTCGAGGTGAAGGCCCGGCGCGGCTGATCAGAACGGCACGATGTTCCGCTGGCGGGTGTAGGCGAGGTAGCCGACGTTGGCGCCCAGCCGCAGGCCCACGCCCGTGCGGATCGGCGCCAGGGTCACGTCGTTGGCGCGCTGATAGTTCACCCCCAGCCCGCCGATCAGATAGGCCGAGCCCTCGACCCCAGGGAAGCGCTGGAAGATCACCTCCGGGTACTGGAGATTGTAGCAGAGGGTGAAGACGCGGCTGGCGTTGCCGCCCCAGTCCCAGCCGACCGAGGGGCCCTGCCAGAAGACCTCCATCGGCGGCTTGTCCTTCATGTAGAGCAGGCCCCGGCCGTAGCGCAGGCCGACCACGAGGGCGCCCGAGCCCTCCTCGCCGGCGATGTAGGCGGTCGGACGGCCCTGGTCCTGGAAGACGCGCTCCACCGCCGCGCCCACCGTCTCGGCGCCGACGCCGAAGAAGTCGGAGGCCGAGTTGACGATCTCCTCGCGGCTGTAGGTCTCCGCGCCGCTGTCGTAGCCGGGCTGCTGCGGGGGAGGCCCGTAGTCCGGCCCGCCGCGCGGCGGCGGCGCGGCCTGCAGGTCCTCCTGTCGGCGGTAGGGATCAGCGACGCAGGCGCTGACGCCCAGTCCCAGGCTGGTGGTGATGAGCGTGCGGCGGTCCATGGGTCGCTCCTTCGCGGCGCTTCGGTTCAGCGTCATGCCCCTCGATGGCTTGATTGCGGCGGGGGCGCTTAACGGCCGATTAACCAAGCCGCGCGGCCCTGAAGCGATCGGGACGCCCGCTTGCGTCTGGCCTCCCGGCGGTGAGCGAATGTGCTAGACGGCGCGCCATGACTTCGACGCCGCTCTCGCGCATCCGCAACTTTTCCATCGTGGCCCATATCGATCATGGGAAATCCACGCTGTCCGACCGCCTGATCCAGGAGACCGGCGCCCTCTCGCAGCGCGAGATGAAGGAGCAGGTGCTGGACAACATGGATATCGAGCGCGAGCGCGGCATCACCATCAAGGCCCAGACCGTGCGCCTGCACTACAAGGCCGACGACGGCGAGACCTACGTCCTCAACCTGATGGACACCCCCGGCCACGTCGACTTCGCCTACGAGGTCTCGCGCTCCCTGAAGGCCTGCGAGGGCTCGATCCTGGTGGTGGACGCAAGCCAGGGCGTCGAGGCCCAGACGCTGGCCAACGTCTACCAGGCCATCGACAACGACCACGAGATCGTCCCGGTGCTCAACAAGGCCGACCTGCCGGCCGCCGAGCCCGAGCGGGTGCGCGCCCAGATCGAGGACGTGATCGGCCTCGACGCCTCCGAGGCCGTGCTCTGCAGCGCCAAGACGGGCCTTGGCATCCACGAGGTGCTGGAGGCCATCGTCACCCGCCTGCCCCCGCCGAAGGGCGATCGCGAGGCGCCGCTGAAGGCGCTGCTGGTCGACGCCTGGTACGACCCCTACCTCGGCGTGGTGGTGCTCGTGCGGGTCTTCGACGGGGTGCTGAAGGCCGGCCAGAAGGTGCGGATGATGAACGCCGGCGCCACCTACCAGGTCGACCGCATCGGCGTCTTCCGCCCCAAGCAGACCGAGACCGGCGAACTCGGCCCCGGCGAGATCGGCTACATCACCGCCCAGATCAAGGAGGTGGCCGACGCCGCCGTCGGCGACACCATCACCGACGAGAAGCGCCAGACCACCAGCCCGCTCACGGGCTTTCGCGAAGTGCAGCCGGTGGTGTTCTGCGGCCTTTTCCCGGTCGACGCGGCCGATTTCGAGGACCTGCGCGCGGCCATCGGGCGCCTGCGCCTGAACGACGCCTCCTTCAGCTACGAGATGGAGACCAGCGCGGCCCTCGGCTTCGGCTTCCGCTGCGGGTTCCTCGGCCTCCTCCACCTGGAGATCATCCAGGAGCGCCTGACCCGCGAGTTCGACCTCGACCTGATCACCACCGCCCCCAGCGTGGTCTACAAGATCAGGCTGACCGACGGCTCGGAGCTCGAGCTGCACAACCCGGCCGACCTGCCCGACCCGGTGAAGATCGACACCATCTCAGAGCCCTGGATCAAGGCCACCATCTTCACCCCCGACGAGTACCTGGGCTCGATCATCAAGCTCTGCCAGGACCGGCGCGGCAATCAGAAGGAACTCACCTACGTCGGCAATCGCGCCATGGTGAAATACGAC
>DASPLZ010000368.1:0-2718 GCA_035627295.1 Phenylobacterium sp.
CCGTGATCCGCGCCTTGAGGCCCTCCGGCCGCCAGTCGAGCGTCACCTCGCCGCCCAGCTGGCGACCCGTCGCCTGTCCGAGCAGGGCCGCGCCGAAGCCGTCCCGGCCAGGCGCCGCCACCGGCGGGCCGCCGGTCTCGGTCCAGGTCAGCTCGAAGCCACCGCCCGGCAGGGTCCGCCAGCGCACGTCGACCCGGCCCGTCGGCGTCGACAGCGCCCCGAACTTGACCGCATTGGCCGCCAGCTCGTGCAGCGCCAGCGAGAGCGCGTTCACCGCCCGCGGTGACAGCATCAGCTCCGGGCCGGCCCACCTCGCCTGGTGCTGCGCCAGGCCGCCGAGCTCGGCGGCGGCGAGGTCGGCGATGGCCGCGCCCCGCCAACGCGCCGCGGTCAGTAGCTCGTTGGCCGAGGCCATGGCCTTCAGCCGGCCCGAGAAGGCGTCGATGAAGGCCGAGAGCGAGGTCGTGCCGCGGGCCGTGCGGTTGGCCATCGACTGCACCGCCGCCAGCACGTTCTTCACCCGGTGATCCAGCTCGCCCATCAAGGCGTCGCGTCGGGCCTCCTCGGCCTTGGCCTCGGTGATGTCCTGCAGCACCCCGATCAGCCGCTCCGGGCGGCCCCCCGGGCCCCGCACCAGCAGGCCGGAGGCGCGCAGCCAGATCTCGCGCCCGTCGTCCGGCCGCAGGCTGCGGTACTCGACCTGGTAGCTTCCCTTAGCTTCCACCTGCTCGCGCACCTCGGCGCGCGCGCGCTCGCGGTCGTCCGGGTGCATCGAGAGGTAGGGGAACTCCCCGCCCTCCTCCGAGACGCCGGGCGGCAGGCCGGTGAGCGCGGCCATGCGCGGGCTGACGATGAAGACATCGCGGGCGATGTCCCATTCGAACTCCGCCAAGCCGGAAGCCTGCAGGGCCAAGTCGAGACGCTCGCGCTCGAGATTGGCGGCGGATACGGGCCGTCCGTCATCCATCATCCCGCGACAATATACCGCACACGCGCGCAGGGCGACCGCCGCGCGTCATCGGCCCCATCACAAGATCGGAACCGGCTTGACCTAGCGGACGTTGCAGCTAAGCCGTCAGCGAGGGCGGCTTTCCGCTTCATGCGCCAGACTTTCAAGGGGACGAACATGCCCGCCAACGCCATTGACCAGGGGGCCGACAAGGCCAAGGCCGGCGCCGCCGATGCAGCGGACGCCGCCGCCTCCCTGGCCGGCGCCGCTGAACGGCGCTTCTCGGAGGCCGCCCGCCGCTTCGAGCGCGCGGTCCAGGACTCCATCGAGACGATCCGCGCCCAGTCGCGCACCTACGCCGACACCGCCGGCGAGCAGATCGACGAGGCCCAGCGCTATGTGGTCGAACGCGTGCGCGAGCGGCCGCTGGTCTCCACCGCCGCCGCCCTCGGCCTCGGCGTGCTGATCGGCCTGGCGCTGTCCGGCGGACGCCGTTGATCTTCAAGACCGCGCTTCGGTCGCTCAGCGCCGCCGCGCTCCTCGCCACTGCGGCGGCCATCGCCTTGGTCGCCGGGGCCATCGCCCTGGGCGCCCTGCTCTGCCAATACGTCGGCCTGCCGGGCGCCGCGGCCATCGTGGCGCTGATCGCCGCGGTGATCGCCGCGATCGCCGGGCTGCTGCTGAAGCCCAAGGCGGCGGTCCGCAAGCTCGCCGATCAGCCGAACCAGGACGACCTGCTCGGCCGCGCCATGGACCTGGCCAGGAAGCGCCCGGTGCTGGCCGCCACCGCCACCCTGGCCCTCGGCGTCTTCGCCGTGCGCAACCCCAAGCTCGTCGGTGCGTTGGTCAGTGCGATGATCGCCAAGGAAGCCGTGACGCCCGGCAAGCGCTGAGCGGCTCCTTCAACGGAGGGCCAGCCGAATGCTCAGATGGGCTTTGATTTTCCTCGTGGTCGCTCTCATCGCCGGCCTCCTGGGCTTCACGTCCATTGCAGGCGGCGCGATGGTGATCGCCAAGTGGCTGTTCTACATCTTCGTGATCCTGTTCGTGGTCTCCCTGATCATGCACCTGATCCGAGGACGGGCGCCCTAGGCGCCGATCTTCCGCGACGTCGAGACGCCCGGCTCTCGCCGGGCGTTTTGCGTTGTTTGTGCTGTCTCAGTCATCCTGAGGAGCCCGCAAAGCGGGCGTCTCGAAGGACGCACGGCCGGTCAGCCCGCGGCCGCCCGCCGCTCGAGCGCCCAGGTGCGCCAGGGTTCGTAGTGCGAGCCCGTCCAGCCCTGCGCCGTGACGCACACCTGCCCGGCGGTCACGTCGATGACGTTGAAGCTTGGCGGCACGCCCCGCTCGCGCACCGAGAGCGTCCCGGCGCCGACCGCATGGGTGCGCCCGTCCGCGTAGGGATAGCTCCAGGTGAACGGCGCATGGATGTGACCCGACAGCACCAGATCGACCCTGCCCTCGGCGAACCGCCGCGCCGCCTGCTCACCGCCCCAGACGCGGGCGGTCATCGGCCCGCCGATCATCTCGATCAGCGGATGGTGGCAGACCACCACCCGCAGCCCCACGCTCTCCGCCAGGGTGGCGAGCGCCGCGCGCGCCTGGCTCCGCGAGATCTGCCCCTTCGACCAGTTCAGCCGCAGCTGCGCCCCGCGGGCGGTGTTGACCCCGCAGACCGCCAGCCCGTCGGCGCGGAAGCACTGGCTGGGCGCCGGGCCGATCAGCTGCTCGAAGCGCTGGAACGGGGTGAACACCCGCGCGGCCCATTG
>DASPLZ010000369.1:0-2436 GCA_035627295.1 Phenylobacterium sp.
GAACCCGCCCGCGGGCATGTAGCCACCGAAAGCGTCTGCTTCGACCTGGGCGGCGCGGGACACTGCGCCGCCCTTGTCGCATTCCGCCGTACCGCTATCTTCCCCGCGAATTCGCGGGACGGCGTTCTTGGACATCCTCGGCCACATCTATCGCGCGCTGACCCACCGGCTCGTCCAGGTGGCGGTGATCTATGTCGGCGTGGGCGCCGCGCTGCACCGGGCCGCCTGGTATCTCGGCTGGACCTGGGACCTGCCGCGCTGGCTGGATGACGCCGCCATCGCCGCTCTCGGCGTGGGCTTCCTGCCCGTCATCCTGATGGCCGCCTTCCCGGGCCCGCGGCGGGCCGAGCCGCGATTGCCGGCCGGGGACGAAGCGGTCGACATGCGGCCATTGCCAACCACCGGCCCCGGTCGACGCGTTATGGCCGCGGCGCCGGAGAAGAAGCCTGCGCAAGCCGCCTAGGGCGTCCAGGTCGGTCATCAGCGAACCGCGTTTCCAGGGGAGCGACCGCAGGTCACAGGGTCTCGTTAAGCCGCCCCGTGCTAGGCCCGTTGGCCATGAAGTTCGAGCCGACCAAGAACCTGCAAGCTTCCGTCACCGCCTTCTGCCTGCTTCTGCTGGCAGATGCGATCCGCTGGGCCCATCCGCATGCCGAGGCGCTCTCCGGCTTGTCGCTCTACATCGGCATCTTCCTGCATGCGCTGATCGCCACCTATACGGTGCTCGAGCTGCGTCACAGCACGGTCGAACGCGCCCGCATCGACTGAGGGCCGTCACCGAACGCGGTTTTGCCGCGTTTGACAGAAACCGTCCCAGGCGCGAAGCTTGCGCCACGGCGGCCGCTTCCGGTTCCATGCCATTCTCGTGCGCCGCCGGTGGGCAGGAGGCGCTCATGACCAAGGGTATCCTCGCGGCGATTTCCGGCGCCGCCATCGTGTTTTGCCTCGCCGGCGAAGTCAGCGCGGCCACCACCGTGATCGGCTCCAGCCTGGCGGCGGACTGCTCGCAGGCGGCCAGGCGCGGCCGCGCCGACCGCGGCGCCCTCACGCTCTGCGAAACCGCGCTGACCGAAGAGGCGCTGACCCGCAGCGACCGCGCGAAGACCCTGATCAACCGGGGCGTCATCCTGATGCGCCAGCAGCGCTGGGACCAGGCGCTGAACAGCCTGGATCAGGCGATCGCGCTGCAGAACAACATCGGCGAGGCCTACGTGAACCGCGGCGCCGTGCTGATCGGCCTGCGCCGCTATCAGGAAGCGCTGCAGCAGATCGACCACGGCCTGCGCCTCGGCGTCGATGAGCAGGCCAAGGCCTACTACAACCGCGGTCTCGCCCATGAGGGCCTGGAAGACGCCCAGAGCGCCTATTACGACTATCAGCAGGCCGTGGTGCTCGAGCCCAACTGGGACCTGCCGCAACAGCAGCTGCTGCGCTTCACCGTCACCCGGCGCTGACCCGTCTCGCCTTGCAGCCGCCACGGTGGGACCCGATCTTCCCGCCATGCGCACCCTTGCCCTCATCGCCGCGGTCGGCCTGATCGCCGCGCCGGCGGCCGCCCAATCCGTCGATCCGGCCATACAGGCGCTCAACACCCAGATCGCGATCGAAGCCGAAAACGCCCGCCGCGCCCAGGCAGAGGCGCAGCGCGATGCCGACGTCGTGCGCCAGCGGCTGGAGACCGAGCAGCGCATCCAGGCGATTGAATCCCGTCAGGCGCAGCGTCGCCTCGACGATCTGCGGCTGCAGAGCCGCCCGGCGCCGCCGCCGGTCTCGCCGCACCGGATCGCGCCGCGGCCGAATGCGTTGCAGACCGGCAAGAGCGAAGCCAAGCTCGCGTCCTGACGATCCGGAGTCTCCCGCCATGCGGCTCGATGACCTTCGCCCCTCCGAGTACATCGACGACCGCCGCGGCCAGGGCGGCTTTTCGTTCGGCTCCGGCGGCGGCGGGCTCGCCATCGGCGGCGGCGGCATCGTCTCGGTCGTTGTCATCATCGCCGCATTGCTGTTCGGCTTCGACCCGAGCCAGATCCTCGGTGATCCGTCGCTGCAGCAGGCCCCGGCCCAGCAGGCCGACCCCTACGCCCCCGGCGGCCAGCTGCCCAACGAGGAGGCGTTCTCGCTCTCGGCCCGGGTGGTCGGCTCCACCGAGGAGGAATGGGGCGCGATCTTCGCCGAGAACGGCATGCGCTATGAGCCGACGGTGTTCACGCCTTACACCCGAGGCACCCAGACCGCCTGCGGCATCGGCCAGGCGGCCATGGGCCCGTTCTATTGCCCGGCGGACCGCCGGGTCTACATCGACCTCGACTTCTTCCACGAACTGGACCGGCGGTTCGGCGCGCCCGGCGACTTCGCCCAGGCCTATGTGATCGCCCACGAGGTGGGCCACCACGTGCAGAACCTGCTTGGGGTCATGGACCGGGGCGGCGGCCGGTC
>DASPLZ010000370.1:0-2294 GCA_035627295.1 Phenylobacterium sp.
CTCTCGGCCTGCGGCTACAACACAATCCCCACCACCCAGGAGCAGGCCAAGACCGCCTGGGGCGAGGTGCAGAACCAGTACCAGCGCCGCGCCGACCTGATCCCCAACCTGGTGGCCACCGTCCAGGGCTACGCCAAGCAGGAGAAGGAGGTGCTGACCGCCGTCACCGAGGCGCGCGCCCGCGCCACCAGCGTCAACATCAGCGCCGAGGAGATCACCGACCCGGCCAAGTTCGAGCAGTTCCAACAGGCGCAGAACCAGCTCACCGGCGTGCTCGGCCGCCTCCTGGCGATCAGCGAGAACTATCCGGACCTCAAGTCCAACCAGAACTTCCTGGCCCTGCAGTCGCAGCTCGAGGGCACCGAGAACCGCATCGCCATCGCCCGGCGCGACTACAATGAGGCCGTGCGCGTCTACAACACCGAGCTTCGCACCTTCCCGACCATAATCTGGGCCAAGACCCTGCAGTCGGACGCCAAGCCGATGCCGCTCTTCACCGCCCAGGCCGGCTCCGAAGTCGCCCCGAAGGTGAGCTTCTAGGGCCGGTGCGCCTTTCCGCCCTCATCGCGGGGCTCATCGCCCTCGTCCTCGCCGGCCAGGCCCTGGCCGCGCCCACGTTCCCGGCGCTGACCGGCCGGGTCGTCGATGCGGCGAACATCCTGCCGCCGGCCGAGGAGGCGGCGCTCGATCAGCGGCTGGCGAAGCTGGAGGCCGACACCAGCCGCCAGCTGGTGGTCGCCACCATCCCCGACCTGCAGGGCTACGAGATCGAGGAGTACGGCTACCAGCTCGGCCGCGCCTGGGGGATCGGCGAAAAGGACCGCGACGACGGCGCCCTGCTCATCGTCGCCCCCAATGATCGCAAGGTGCGCATCGAGGTCGGCTACGGCCTGGAGGGCGTGCTGACCGACGCCCTCTCCAGCGTCATCCTGCAGACTCAGGTGCTGCCGAAGTTCCGCGAGGGCGACATGGCCGGCGGCGTCCAGGCGGGCGTGAACGCCATCGAGGCCCAGCTGCGCGCCGATCCGGCCGCCGCCGCCCAGGCGGTGGCCGAGGCCAACGAGCGGCCCGCGAAGGGCGGCGGCTTCCCGCACTGGATCGTGGTGCTGGTGGCGATCTGGATCATCTTCTCCATGCTGCCCCGGTTCGGCCGACGCCGACGCCGGCGCAGCGGGCTGGGCGCGCTGCTGCCGATCCTGGTCTGGGAGGCGGCCACCCGCGGCGGGGGCCGGGGCGGCGGCTGGTCCGGCGGCGGAGGGGGCTGGAGCGGCGGTGGCGGCGGCTTCTCCGGCGGCGGGGGTTCGTTCGGCGGCGGCGGCGCCTCGGGAGGCTGGTGATGCGCTTGAGCGAGGCCGACAGGGACCGCATCGAGGCGGCGGTGATCGCGGCGGAGGCCAGGACCGCCGGCGAGCTCTTCTGCATCGTCACCGGCCAGGCGTCCGACTACCGCGACGTGCGGCTCGCCTGGGCGGCGGCGCTGGCGCTCGGCGTGCCGGCGCTGCTGGCCTTCGCCTTCGCCTTCACCCCCTGGACCGGGTGGATGGACGGCGGCTGGAGCGTCGCGCACATCGCCGCAACCGAGACGGCGGCCAAGGGCGCGGTGGCCGCCTATGCGCTGGCGCAGGCGGCGATCTTCGCGCTCGTCTGGCTGGTCCTGACGCACCCCGCCGCTCGCCGCTGGGCCGCGCCGCCCGCCTACCGCCGCGCCAAGCTGCACCGCGAGGCCATGCGCCAGTTCCTGGCCAAGGGCCTGCACCTGACCGAGGGCCGCACGGGGGTCCTGATCATCGCCGCCCTCGACGACCATGCGGCCGAGATCGTCGCCGACGAGGCCATCCACGCCAAGGTCGGGACCGAGGCCTGGGCCGACGCCCTGGAGGCCCTGCGGGGCCACATGCGCGCCGGCCGCCCGGCCGACGGCTTCATCGCCGCCGTCGAGGCCTGCGGGGCGCTGCTGGCCGAGCACTTCCCCCCGACGGGCGCGAACCCGGACGAGCTGCCGAACCGGCTGGTGGAGATCTAGCGCCCGAAGGCGTGTAGCCGCGCGCCGTGCTCGCGCAGCCAGTCGCGGTGGGGGCGTTCCGATCCGACCAGGCCATGCACGTGCGCCCAGAACCTCGGGCCGTGGTTGAGCTCCAGCAGGTGCCCGCACTCGTGCGCGGCCACATAGTCGGCCACCGCGAAGGGCGCGAGGGCAAGGCGCCAGGAGTAGCGGATCACCGCCGGCTCGCGCCCGACCGGCGGCTTGCAGGACCCCCAGCGCCCCTTGGGGTCGCCGAGCAGCACCTTCGGCA
>DASPLZ010000371.1:0-4953 GCA_035627295.1 Phenylobacterium sp.
GCCAACTTCACCTTCGTCGGCCGGCCCAACGGCGGCGACGCCATCATCCTGAACACCGGCACCAACGCGGTCTACGCCAACGGCGTGGTCACCGGTTCCATCGGCTGCCTGGACATGGACGACGCGACGACGCGAGGCGCCTTCAACTCGGTGCTGTTCGCCTGCCTCACCGCCTTCCGCGACGACGCCGATGCGGCGGGCGCCAACGCCTTCAACGCCGGCGCCAACAACAACGCCAACTACACGCCGACGCTGACGAACACCTTCATCAACGGCGCGAACGAGACCGCGGCGACCCCGGTGGCGAACCTGGCGGCCATCTCGGCCTTCTTCACCCAGGTCCCCTACGTCGGCGCGGTCAGGAACGCGGCGGACACCTGGTACGCCGGTTGGACCTGCGGCCTCCCCGGCGGCACGGCCTGCTGATCCGCGGCCGGGCGGCGCTCCCTGCGCCGCCCGGCCTCTCTTCTCATTGAAGCCCTGCAGTTCCCGACAAGGCCCAACACATGAAAACCCTGCATTACCGTCTTGCCGGCCTGCTCCTGGCGACCTCGGCGCTCGTGGCGCCCCAGGTCGCTTTCGCGCAGCAGCCGACCACCGCCCAGGAGGCCCCGGCGCCGGAAGCACCCGCCGATGAAGGCACCGTCGAAGAGATCGTCGTCCTCGGCCGCTTCATTCCCCAGCCGATGCGCGAGACCTCCGAAGTCGCCACCTTCCTCGGCGAGGAGGACCTGAAGCGCCAGGGCGACGACAACGCCGCCGTGGCGCTGACCCGCGTCACGGGCCTCTCGCTCGTCAGCGGCAAGTTCGTCTACGTCCGCGGCCTCGGCGAGCGCTACTCCTCGGCCATGCTGAACGGCTCGCCGCTGCCGAGCCCAGAGCCGCTGCAGCGTGTGGTGCCGCTGGACCTCTTCCCCAGCAACATCCTCTCCGGCACCGCCGTGCAGAAGACCTATTCGGTCAACTATCCGGGCGAGTTCGGCGGCGGGGTGATCGACCTCACCACCCTCTCCATTCCCAACGAACCGTTCATCAACCTGGGCTTCAGCGTCGGCGCCAACAGCGAAACGACGATGAAGAACGGTTTGACCTACTACGGCTCGGACACCGACTGGCTGGGCTATGACGACGGCGTCCGCGACACCTCCGACGAGCTCGACCTGGCGCTGCGCACCGGCAGGCGGATCAGCGCCGGCAACTTCACGCCGGACGAACTGCAGCGCATCGGCTGGAGTTTCGTCAACGCGCCGCTGAACCTGCTGCAGAAGGAAAGCAACGTCCCGGCCGACTTCTCGGCCGACATCAGCGGCGGCCGCGCCTTCGACACCGGCTGGGGCACCGTCGGCTTCGTGGCGGTGGCCGGCTTCGACAGCTCCTGGCGCAACCGCAAGGGCCAGCAGCAGGAAGGCATCGTCCAGAACGGCGTGATCGAGCCGCGCACCGACTACGACTACTTCTCCACCCAGAACGACGTGGTGGTGAACGGCCTTCTCTCCACGGCCTTGCAGTGGGGCGACAACGAGGTGAAGTGGACCAACCTCTACATCCACTCCACCAGCAAAGAAGCCCGCACCCGCGCCGGCTTCGACGAAGCCGCCGGTCGCGAGGTGCGCGACGACTACACCGAGTGGTTCGAGCGCTCGCTGCTCTCCACCCAGCTGACCGGCGAGCATGAGTTCGGTCAGTTCGAGGTCGACTGGCGCGGCGCCTTCGCCAAGACCACGCGTGACGCGCCCTACGAGAAGGGCATCCGCTACCGCCTGGTCGACGGCGTCTACTATCACGACGCTTCGCAGGAGCAGAACTACACCCGGTTTTCCGAGGTGGAGGACACGCTTCTCTCCGGCGGCATCGACTTCAAATACACCTGGGCGCTCTCGGACGAGCGCGACGCGGTGCTGAGCGGCGGCCTCTACTACAGCGATAACGACCGCCACGCGGAATCGCGTGAGTTCCGCTTCCTGGCGCTCGACTCGTCCCTGCCGTTGGCCGTGCAGCGCGAGCGGGTCGACTATCTGCTCTCCGATTTCAACATCGGCCCGGGCGGGCTGCAGATCCGCGAGACCACAGGCGCCGAAGGCGCGGCGGCCTACAACGCGGCGCTGGAGGTGACGGCAGGCTACGTCCAGGCTGATATCGAGATCATTCCGCTGGTCCGCACCGCCATCGGCATCCGCTATGAGGACGCCACCCAGACGGTCACCCCGCGCGACCTCTTCGGCGGAACGCCGCCGTTGTCGCCGGCCCCGCTGGAGAACGCCTACTGGCTGCCGGCCGGCACGGCGACCTGGAACTTCTACGAGGACATGCAGCTGCGCCTGGGCGCCTCGAAGACCATCGCCCGGCCGCAGTTCCGCGAACTGGCGCCGCAACAGTACCTCGATCCCGACAGCGACCGGACCTTCATCGGCAACCCGTTCCTCGTGGACTCCGAGCTGATCAACCTCGACGCCCGCTACGAGTGGTACTTCGACCGGGGCCAGTTCATCACCGCCGGCGTCTTCTGGAAGAGCATCGACAAGCCGATCGAGGCGGTGATCAACGAGTCCGGCTCGACGGTGCAGCAGACCTACATCAACGCGCCCAAGGCCGACCTCTATGGCGCCGAGCTGGAGCTGAAAAAGGTCTTCGAACCGATCATGGAAGGCCCCTTCTTCGGGACCAAGCGCTGGCTGGTGCAGGCCAACTACACCTACACCAAGAGCGAGGTGAAGGTGAAAGAGGGCGACGTGGTGTTCCCGCTCTCCGGCGCCGGCGACCCCCGCCCGGCCAGCGAACTGGTGCGTGACGGCGACCGCCTGCAGGGCCAGTCCGAGCACCTGGCCAACCTGCAGTTCGGCTGGGAGGACGACGAGGCCCAGTCGCAGGCCACCCTGCTCGTCACCTACGCCTCCGACCGCATCACCGCCCGCGGCCGTCCCGGCCAGCCGGACCTGGTGCAGGAGCCGGGCGTGATGCTGGACCTCACCTACCGCAAGGGCTTCCAGGTCGGCGACTACGACTTCACCTTCGGGGTCGAGCTGCGCAACCTGCTGGACGAGAAGTTCATCGAGTCCCAGCAGCTCGGCGGCGGCGAGGTGTTCAACAACACCTACGCCATCGGCACGAGCGCCTCGGTCAGCCTCTCCGCGCGGTTCTGACGCACCCCTAAACCGGGAGCCTTCACCCTCCGTGAAGGCTCCCGGTCCAGTGTCACGAGAACGTCATCCAAGCGTCATGCGAGCGTAGGCGTGCTGTCGCATTGGTCGCCCGCGCCTGCGACGCGACGCACCCTTGGGGGCGATTGGCGGGCGAACTAGGATGAGGGCCGTGACCCTCGGGATCATCAGGGGCGGGCGTGCACCCAACAGTCCTGTTTTCGCTTGCAGCACTGGCGCTTGCCGCGCCGTCTTCAAGCTTGGCCGATGTGCTGGAGATCGCCGACGACGGGGCGGTGACGACCTATGATTCGCCGTCGGTCTTCACCACCGAGGGCGTCCAGGCGATCGTTGTCGCAAGGCCCGAGCCTGTCGTCGCCGCCTCCCCGGCCGTGCGTGTCGCCGCGGGCGATGTCGGCGGGGCCATCGCCGCGGCCTCGCAGCGCTACGGCGTCAGCCGCGACCTGATCGAGGCCGTCGCCTGGCAGGAGTCCCGTTACAACCAGGCGGCCGTCTCCCGCGCCGGCGCGACCGGGGTCATGCAGCTGATGCCGGGCACGGCGCGCGAGCTCGGCGTCGACCGCTTCGACCTGGCGCAGAACGTCCACGGCGGCGCCGCTTATCTGTCCAAAATGCTCAATCGCTTCGGCGGCGACGTTCGGCTGGCCTTGGCCGCCTACAACGCCGGCCCGGGCGCCGTGGAGCGTCATGGCGGCGTGCCGCCCTATGCCGAGACCCAGGCCTATGTCGCGGCCATCCTCGGCGGCCTCGCCCAGCGCGCGCTGGCCGCCGCCCCCGCCGTGACCATCGGTCGCTAGGAGATTCAATGCGTTACCTGAAGACCCTCGTCCTCGCCCTGCCCGCGGTGTTCGCCGCCGGGGCGGCCCGCGCCCAGACCATGGACCCGGCCGGCTCCAACGTGATCGTCGGCGCCATGAACTGGCTGCAGGGCACCCTGCTCGGCACCGTCGCCACGGTCGCCGCGGTGATCGCCATCGCCGCCGTCGGCTTCATGATGCTGACCGGCCGGCTCAACTGGCGCTACGGCGCGACAGTGATCCTCGGCTGCTTCATCCTCTTCGGCGCGGGCGCGATCGTCGCCGGCATCCGCCAGACCGCGGGCGGGTTCTAGGGCGATGGCCGCGCAGCTCGAACGCGATGTGGTGTTCGGCGCGCTCACGCGCCCGCAGATGTTCGCGGGCGTCACCTACTCCTACTTCGTGCTGAACGCGGTGGTGACGGCCGAGCTCTTCCTGATCACCAAGTCTTTCTGGGCGCTGCTCGCGGCCGTGGTCATCCACGTGATCGGCTACATGGCCTGCCTGAAGGAGCCGCGGATCTTCGACCTTTGGCTGACCAAGGTCACGCGCTGCCCGCGCGTGAAGAACTGGGCGGTGTGGCGATGCAACTCCTACCGCCCGTGAAGCCCGACAGCCGCCCCGCCGCGCGCCGGGCCGCCGCCGGCCGCGAGGCCAGCGCCGGGGCCCGGCTGCCCTACGCCCGCCACATCGACGATCACACCATCGAAACGCGCGACGGCATGCTGATGCAGGTGATCCACCTGCAAGGGCTGCCCTTCGAGACGGCGGACACCGAGGAGATCAACTACCGCAAGGCCCTGCGCGACGGCGCTCTGCGCGCGATCGCCAATTCCCGCTTCGCCCTCTACCACCACATCGTCCGCCGCGAGGTCTCCCCCGCCGTCGAGGGTGAGTACGGCGACGACTTCAGCCGCACCCTGGACGAGGCCTGGAAGAAGCGGCTGGCGACCAAGCGGCTCTACGTCAACGAGCTTTTCCTGACGATCGTGCGCCGC
>DASPLZ010000372.1:0-2704 GCA_035627295.1 Phenylobacterium sp.
CCGCCCGGTAGAGGCTGCGGCGCGGGTCGTCCGGGTCGGGCCGCACCTGCACCCGCCCCCGGCTGGCGTAGGCGTAGAGGGTCTGCGGCCGCACCCCCAGCCTCTCCGTCGCCTGCGCCGCCGTCAGCCAGTCCATGCTCATATATTGATTATATTGATCAAGATTGACTGTAATCTGCGCTCGCCGCATCTGCAAGGCGCAATCAAGGAGATGCGCCATGTCTGACGGACTGGAATCGGTGGTCGCGGCGGAGACCGTGCTCTCGGAAGTCGACGGCCAGGCCGGCCGGCTGGTGATCCGCGGCCGCTCGCTGGACGACCTCGCCGGCCGCACCAGCTTCGAGCAGGTCACCCACCTCCTGTGGGACGGCTTCTTCGACGACCTGCCGCACGACCTTTCCGCCCCGCTCGGCCGCGCCCGGGCCGAGGTGTTCGCCGAGGTGGAGGCGCTCGACGCCGCCCTGCAGGCGCGCAGCCCCATCGAAGCGATGCGCGCCCTGACCGCCCGCCTCGCCGACGGCGACGAGCTGGCCGTCGCCCTGCGGCTCACCGCCGCCCCCGCGGTCTTCACCGCCGCCGTCACCCGCCGCCAGGCAGGCCAGCCGGCCCTGCCGCCCGATCCGACGCTGGGCCACGCCGCCGATATCCTGCGGATGACCCGCGGCGCGGCGCCCACGCCGCAGGAGGCCGCCGCCCTCGACACCTATCTGGTGACCGTCAGCGACCACGGCCTCAACGCCTCGACCTTCGCCGCCCGGGTGGTGGCCTCCACCCGCGCCGGCCTGACCTCGGCGGTGCTGGGCGGGATCAGCGCCCTGAAGGGCCCCCTGCACGGCGGCGCCCCCGGCCCGGTGATCGAGATGCTCGACGACATCGGCGCGCCGGATAACGCCGAGCCCTGGCTGCGCGGAGCCTTGGCGCGCGGCGACCGGCTGATGGGCTTCGGCCATCGCATCTACCGGGTGCGCGACCCGCGCGCCGACGCCCTGAAGGCCGCCGTCCGCCGGCTGACGGAAGGCTCCAACGCCATGCCGGGGCGCCTGGCCTTCGCCGAGGCGGTGGAGGCCGCCGCGCTCTCGATCCTCAAGCAGCACAAGCCGGACCGGCCGCTGGACACCAACGTCGAGTTCTACACCGCCCTCTTGCTCGAGGCCCTGGCCTTCCCGCCGCCTGCCTTCACCTGCGTCTTCGCCATGGGCCGCGTCTCCGGCTGGATCGCCCACGCCCGCGAGCAGCTGGCCGGCGGCCGGCTGATCCGCCCGCAGTCGCGCTACATCGGCCCGGAGCCGCGCCGGGCGGCGTGAGACGCGGCCAGGCGATGCGCCCTTCGAGACGCGCTTCGCGCTCCTCAGGATGACGAGGTCGGCGTCCACGAACCTCGTCATGGTGAGGAGCGGCCGTCAGGCCGCGCCTCGAACCACGCAAGGCCGCTCAGCAGGGCTGGCGCGGCGGGCGTTCGGCCTTATGCTCAAGGCCCCGGCCGTCCCGCAGTCGCGTCCAAGGCATGAGCGTCAAGCGCACCCTCCATCATTTCCCGCTCGATCCCGCCTCCCGCCTGGTCCGCCTGGCGCTCGGCGAGAAACGCCTGCCCTTCGAAGGCGCCGTCTGCCGCTACTGGGAGCAGCCGGACGAGCTGGTGCGGCTCAATCCCTCGGGCCTGGTGCCGGTGCTGGTCGAGGAGCTGGAGGGCGGCCCGCTGGTGCTCTGCGAGACCCGCGCCATCGTCGACCATCTGGAGGAGGTCGAGCCGGAACCGCCGCTGCTCGGCCGCGAGGCGACCGAACGGGCCGAGGCCCGGCGCCTGGTGCAATGGTTCGACCGCAAGTTCGACTTCGAGGTGAATAGCCTCCTGCTCTACGAGAAGCTGGAGAAGCGCCTCACCAAGTCCGGCGCCCCGGACCTGGCCAACCTGCGCGAAGGGCGCGAGGCGCTGAAGGGTCACCTGGGCTATCTGGAGGGACTGCTCGGCGAGCGCGACTGGCTGGCCGGCCGCCGCCTGAGCCTGGCCGACCTGCAGGCCGCCGCTCACCTCTCGGTGATCGACTACTTCGGCGACGTGCCGTGGAGCGACTTCGCCAACCTGCGGGTCTGGTACATGAAGCTGAAGTCCCGGCCCTGCTTCCGCCCGCTGCTCGCCGACCGCTGGCCGGGCCTGGCGCCCGCCGGCCACTACGACGACCTGGACTTCTGAGATCCCCGATCATTTCCCAGACCGGCCGCTGCGAGGCCCCGCGTCCTTCGAGGCGCCCGCTTTGCGGGCCCTCAGGATGACGAAACCGTAGAAGGCCATCCACGGTAGTCATGGTGAGGAGCGCGAAGCGCGTCTCGAACCACGCACAGCCTGCTCGCATCACCTAGCATCCACTGAGGCCGGGGACCCTCGGGGCGGCTTCCCGAGTTCGTCCCTGAAGACTGGTTTTCTTCACAAACTCCAATCGCCGCGTGGCTGGCGGGCCGCTAGCTCGCCGCAGCGTCCATGAACTTCGCCAGCTGGACGTCCAGCTCGGTCACCCCGTCGGCGTCATGGGTGGCGAGCAGCACCTCGACGCGGTTGTAGACGTTGAACCACTCCGGGTGGTGGTCGAGCTGGTCGGCCTTCAGCGCCACGCGGGTCATGAAGCCGAAGGCCGCATTGAAGTCGGCGAAGCGGAACTCGCGACGGATGGCGTCGCGGCCGTCCACCGTCGACCAGGCCGGCAACTGG
>DASPLZ010000373.1:0-4850 GCA_035627295.1 Phenylobacterium sp.
GGCGTCGGCGGCAGGGGCTGGGCAGGCCTGGCCCAATCGCCGAAGGCCTTTTCGGCGGCCGCGAAGCCGGCTTCGGCGTCGATGTCGCCGGTCAGCACCAGGACGGCGTTGTCCGGCCGGTACCAGACCTGGTGCAGCGCCTTCAGCGTCGCGGGGTCCAGGGCCTTCAGGGTCGCCGGCGTGCCGCCGGCCGTGTGCCCGAAGGGGGTGCCGCCGAAGAGCAGCGGCTGCACGGCCATGGACGCCAGGGTCCCGGGGCTCTCATAGGCCACCTGCAGCCCGTCCAGCGCCTGCTGGCGCTGGCGCTCCAGCTCCTCGGGCTTGAAGGCGGGCCTAAGCGCCACGTCGGCCATGATCGCCATGGCCGCGTCCAGCTTGTCGGGCATGACGCTGACGGCGACGCTCGAGCCTTCCAGCCCGGCGCCGCTGCCCAGCGTCGCGCCGAGGGCCTCCGTCTGGGCGGCGATCTCGACGGCGCTGCGGGTGGCGGTGCCTTCGGTCAGCATGCCGGCGGTCATGGCCGCGGCCCCGGCCTTGCCCTCGGGATCGGCCCAGGCGCCCGTCTTGACCAGCAGGCTCGCGCCCACCAGCGGCAGGTCCGACGAACGGGCGACGATCACCCGCAGGCCGTTGGCCAGGGTCTTCTCGGCGGGCTTGGGCAGGACCGCGGCCAGCGGCTCGCCCACCGGCGGCGGCGCCTCGCGCTGGGCTTCCGGCGCGAGGGCGACCACCTCGCCGGCGAACTTCACCGAGGCCACCTTCGGCGGCGGCGGGATGGCGTCCTTCTCGCCGGCGGGGCGGGCGCTCTCGGGCAGGTAGCGGATCACCTTGCGGCCGGCGTCGGTGTAGTATTTCGCCGCCACCCGCTGCACGTCGGCGGCGGTGACGGCCTGCAGCTCGGCCAGCTCCCGGTTGGCGGCGGCCGCATCGCCGGTCAGCACCCATGAGACGCCCAGGGCGTCGGCGCGGCCATCGACGGTCTCGCGTCCGCGCAGGGCGGCGGCGATCAGCTCGTTCTTGGCCTCGCTGAGCTCAGCCGCGCTGGGCGGCGCCTCGCGCAGCTTCTTCACCTCGGCGAGCAGGGCCTTTTCGCCCTCCTCGACGGTATGGCCGCTGGCCATGATGGCGCCGAGATAAACGATGCCCGGCTGGGCCGGCAGGCTGGCGTCGGCCAGCACCTGGGTGGCGATCTGCTGGTCGTAGACCAGGCTGTTGTAGAGCCGCGAGTTCTTGCCCGAGACCAGGATGGCGTCGAGCACGGTCAGGGCCGCGGCGTCGGGGCTCTTGGCGTCTGGGGCCAGCCAGCTGATCACCACCGCCGGCAGCGGCACGTTGGGGCCGTAGCCGGTGAAGGTGGAGGGGCCGGCGCGGGGCGGCTCCTTGGCGGTCACCCGCTGGATCGGCGCCTTGGGGGCGGTCAGCTTGCCGAAATACTGGTCGACCCAGCGGTTCAGCTCCGCCTCGTCGAAATTGCCGACCACGAAGAGGGCGGCGTTGTCGGGCCGGTAGTAGGCGGCGTGGAAGGCGCGCACGTCGTCGATGGTGGCCGCGTCCAGCTCCTCGATGGAGCCGATGCCGGGGCGCTTGTAGGGGTGAACCGCATAGCTGGCCTGCGGCAGGTAGAGGTAGAACAGCCGCCCGTAGGGGTTGGAGAGCACGCTCTGGCGCAGCTCCTCCTTCACCACGTCGCGCTCGGACTTGAAGCTCGCCTCGTCAACGACCAGCGAGCCCATGCGCTCGGCCTCCAGCCAGAGGATGCGCTGCAGGTGCTCGGCCGGCACCACTTCGTAGTAGTTGGTGTAGTCGTCCCAGGTGGAGGCGTTGTTGAAGCCGCCGACGTCCTCGGTCATGCGGTCCAGGGTCTCGGAGGGCGTGTTGCGCGTGCTCTTGAACATCATGTGCTCGAAGAGGTGCGCGAACCCGGAGCGGCCGGCCGGATCGTCCTTGGAGCCGACGTCGTAGAAGACCTGCACGGTGACGTTCGGTGTGGTGGTGTCGCGCGAGGTGAACACCTTCATTCCGTTGGCGAGCGTGCGTTCCTTGTACTGGATCGGCGGGACCTGGGTCGCCTGCGCCTGGGCGGCGGCGAGGGCGAGCGGCGAAGCGGCGAGGCAGAGCGCAAGCGCCGCGGCGCGCGCGAGGGGACGGATCATCCGGGGCTCCCGAGGTGGAGGTTGTGCCCCGAGCTTTAGCACCGCCCGCGCGCGGCGCAGGTTACAGAACCGTCATCCGTGATTTCTCCCTCCCCCTTGTGGGGAGGGTGGATCGGCGCGCAGCGCCGAGACGGGTGGGGGGACCTCCGGCGTCTCAGGTGCAGCGGCGAGTCGGCAAGACCCCCACCCGAGCCGCTTCGCGGCCCACCCTCCCCACCAGGAGGAGGGAGATTCAGTCGGCCAGCCGCACCAGCATCTTGCCGGTGTTCCTGCCCTGCATCAGTCCAACCATCGCCGCAGGCGCATTGCCGATGCCTTCCAGGATGGTCTCCTGCACCTTGATGCGGCCGGACTTCAGCCAGCCGGTCATGTCGGCCAGGAACTGCGGGTGCAGCTCGGGAAAGTCGGTGGCCACGAAGCCGCGCAGGGTGATGCGGCCGTAGATGATGTTGGAGAGGTTGTGCACCGAGGTCTTCGAGCCGCGTTCGTTGTAGCCACTGATCATGCCGCAGACCGCCACCCGGCCGAGGGTGTTCATCACGCCCAGCGCCGCGTCGAGATGCTCGCCGCCAACGTTCTCGAAATAGACGTCGACGCCCTTGGGGGCGGCGTCGCGCAGGGCCTTCTTGATCGGCTGGGTCTTGTAGTTGATGGCGGAGTCGATTCCGGCCTCGTCCAGCAGCCAGCGCACCTTGTCGTCCGATCCGGTGGAGCCGACCACGTAGCAGCCCTTGATCTTGGCGATCTGGGCGGCGATCGAGCCCACCGCGCCGGCGGCGGTGGAGACGAACACCTGCTCGCCATCCTTGAGGGCGCCGATCTTCAGGAGGCCGCCATAGGCGGTGAAGCCGGTCATGCCGAGGGCGTGCATGTGCATGGTCAGCGGCAGGTCGGGGTCGGGGGTGAGCTTGGAAAGGCCCTTCTCGCCGGACACGAAGTATTCGCGGAAGCCGAAGCGGTTGGTGACCAGGTCGCCCTCGGCGAAGGCCGGGTTGCGGCTGGCCACCACGCGGCCCAGCGCCCCGCCGCTCATCGGCTCGTCCAACTCGTAGCCGGCGGTGAGCCTCGGGCGCATGGCCGGGTCGACCGACATGTAGAGGTTCCGCACCAGCACCTCGCCCTCGGCGGGATCGGCGACCTCGGCCTCGACGACGGCGAAATCGCTCTCCTTGGGCAGGCCCTCGGGGCGGGCGACGAGGTGCACCTGGCGGCTCTTCATGGCGTGGAATCCTTCCCTGAAATGCGGGTCCCTGCGGCGGGCTCTTCAAAAATGGCGTCGCCCCAACCCTGGCGGCGGGCGGCAGCATAGGCCGGCTTGTCGCGGCGCGGGTAGGGGCGATGTTCCAGCGTCCCGGCGGCGGTGCAGAGCTTCAGCGTGATGGCCGGCTTGGACGCGTGCGGCGGGCCGACCACGCGGGCGGCGGGGCGCGTCGCGGGCGCGCGCAGGGCGGCGATATAGATGAACTTCTCGTCCTCGAACGGAACGCTGGCGGCCTTGGCCAGGCGGTGGTCGCGCGAGCGGGCGAGGCGCTGCGAGAAATGGCACCAGTCGGGCGGCTGGATCGGGCAGGCGGCCTCGTGCGGGCAGGGGGCGGCGATGTGGGCGCCGGCCTCGATCAGGGCGGCGCGGATCGCCAGCACGCGCCGCCAGCCGGCCGGCGAGCCCGGCTCGACGATCACCAGCGCCTGCCGGGCGGCCGCCCAGAGGCGGAGCGCCGCCGGCGCCACCTGGAGGTCCGGCAGCTCGGCGAGGGCGTAACTGGCGATCACCAGCTCGGCGGGCGGGAGCTCCACTGTCGCGCCGAGATCGCCCCGCAGGCGCTCGGCACCGGCAAGCGCGGGGTGGCGAGCAGCGAGGTCGCCGGCCGCGGCCAGGAACGCGGCGTTGCTGTCAAGGAAGGTCGCTTGGGAGAGGCTCGGCCAGATCTCAGCCGCCGCCCAGCTGGCCGAGCCGGTCCCAGCGCCGGCGTCGACCAGGCTGGCGGGCTCAAGCGCCGCCAGTTCGGCGAGCGCGCTGAATGCGGCATGGCAGGCGGCGTAGGTGGCGGGCGCGCGGGCCAGCGCATAGGCCAGGGCATCGGCCTCGTCGGTCACCACCGCCGCCGAGCCGCCTCCGGCGCGGTAACGCTCGGACTGGCGGCGGGCGCGATCGGCCAGGGCGGCGCGGCCGCGCCCCTCCAGCCGCGCGGCGATGGCGGCGCTGAGGGCCGGCGGCAGGTCGGCGCTCATCCGGCCGGCGTGTCGAGGAGGAAGCGGGCGCGGACCTCCGGCGTCGGGACCATGCAGGCCTCGGCGCGGCCCATCAGGCGGTAGCGGTTGGCCGCCAGCCAGTCGTACGCGGCGTCGCGCCAGCGGCGGGGCAGGACGCGGACGATGCGCGCCCAGCGCCAGGGCGGCGGCAGGCGGGCGAGGAGCGCGAGGATCGCCGTCGATTTCTCCAGCGGCCGGCCGCGGTCGAAAAAGACGAAGCTCGAGGGCGCGTCGGGATTGAGACCATGCTCGGCGGCGAGCCGGCGCCCGTAGGGCGATTGCAGGGGCGTGAAGCGGATCACGCCCCGCCGGTCGAGCTTCAGGATCGTGCGCACCGATCCCGAGCAGAAATTGCAGACGCCGTCGAACAGCCAGAGGGCGTCCGGCGGGTCAGACATCGGCGCGGTTCTTGACGAGGTCGTCGACCACCGCCGGGTCGGCGAGGGT
>DASPLZ010000374.1:0-2548 GCA_035627295.1 Phenylobacterium sp.
CGCCGCCTCCGCCGCCGCCGCCGCCACCCCCGCCGACCGATCCGATGGCGATCCGGATCCTGGACACGCTGGAGCGTGTCTGCATTCCGGCGACCGCTGAGAGCGGCTCATTGGACCGGGTGGCCCGCGCCGCCGGCTTCCGCCGCTCGCGCGACCAGTACATCCTGCGGCAGCCGAACCTGACGATCACGGTGCTGCCGATCTCGACCAACGGCCTGACCTGCACCATGCAGGTCGACTATCCGGTGGATACGCTGCAGCCGACCATCGTCGCCGTGCACAACTGGTCGATCGCCCGCGGCATGACGCTGCGCGATCCGTACCGGACGACCAGCGACTTCCAGCGCGACATCCGTTCCTGGGAGCGTGACGCGGACGCCCTGGTGCTGCTGGCCATGAAGCGGCCGGACGGCACGCCGGTGTCCCGCAACCAGGACCGCGCTCAGGTCATCTATCAGCGCCGCCAGGCGCAGTAGCCGACTTGCGCGAGCCCCTCCCGCAGCGCTCGGGAGGGGCCGTCAGGCCGCGAGCGGCTTGAACGCCTCGATCACCTGCCGATAGGCGTCGCGCTTGAAGGCGACCACCTCGTCGATGGCCTCGTCGATCGAGGCCCAGCGCCAGGCGTCGAACTCCTGCGGCGGATGGGCCATCAGATCGATCTCGCTTTCATCGCCTTCGAAGCGGTAGGCGAACCACACCTGCTTCTGGCCGAGCCAGCCCTTGGCCTGCTTCGAGCCGCCGTGGTCGGGCGGGAAGGCGTAGTGGATCCAGCCGTCGGTCCTTGCCAGCATCGTCACCGAGGTGACGCCCGTCTCCTCGCGCAGTTCGCGGCGGGCGGCGGCCTCGAAGTCTTCGCCCGCGTCCACGCCGCCCTGCGGGAACTGCCAGTTGTGCGGCCCTTGCGTCCCCGCGCGGCGGCCCAGCCAGACACGGCCGTCCTTGTTGATCAGGACGACGCCGACGTTCGGTCTGTAGGCCGAGAGATCCATCCCCCCGCTCCACGGATGATTCGCGTTCGGCTTAACGTCTTACCGCCACGGCGGATGCAGGCGCCAGTTGCAGGCCCCGCGCCTCCAGGCCTTGCGCCCAGGCCGCGGCCGCCTCGATCGTGACCGGATAGGCGAACCCGGAGCCCAACGCCTTGCCGCCTCGGCGAGCGGCTGCCTCGAGAGCGGCCAGCTGGGTGTTGATGCCCTCGGCCGACAGGTTGTCGTCGATGATCCGGTCGGCGGAGGCCCGGGGCAGGCCGCCGGCCGTCCGCGCGGCCGAGCCGTCGTCGATGAAGGCAAGGCCGCGCTGGCGCAGCGCGCCGGTGAAGATCGCCATGGCCCCGGCGTTCTGCACGAAGCGGCCGCCGAGATAGTTGGTCACGCCGAAATACCCCGTGGCCCGCGACAGCAGCCACTCGAGCCGGCGGGTGGTCTCCGCCTCCTGGCCGTTCGCCATCAGGGTGTAGGGACCGGGATCGTTGTTCGGATAGTCCGCCGGCTCCATCGGCGTCTCCAGCAGCACCTCATGGCCGTGGGCGCGCGCCAGGTCGATCCAGCCCTGCAGGCCGTCGGCGTACGGCACGAAGGACAGCGTCACTTCGGCGGGGAGTTCCTCGATGGCCCGGCGCGTCAGCTGCGCGTTGAGGCCCAGGCCGCCGATCACCAGCGCCACGCGGGGGCGGCCGTTGGAGACGAACGGCCGGGAGTAGACATCGGCCGAGGCGCGGCCGTCGGATGAGATGACCGGCAGAAGGCCGCCGGGACCCGGAGCCGTCATGCCCGGCAGCGGCGCCTGGGGCAGCGGATCGCCCGGCGCGGCCAACTGGCGGGTCTGACCGCCGGGCAGGGTGATGACCACTTGGCCGGGCGGCGCGCCGCCGTGTGCATCGTCGCCGATGGGGTTGATGGAAAGCGCAAGGTCGCCGGTCTGCACCTGGGGCGCGCCGTGGGATTCGCCGGGCAGCGACTCGCGCCAGCCCGGCGGCGGGGTCCCGTCCAGGCGGGCGAGCGACAGGCGCACCACCGGCGCGCCGGCGTCCGGATTGCCGGCCAGGGCGATCACGCCGGCGCCAGCGCAGACGAAGAACAGGACCGCAAGCGAGAGCGCGACCGCGGGGGTCGCGATCACGCCCCGCGCAGCGGCCAGCACCGCCGCCGCGCCTGTCGGCGGCGGCGGCTCAGCGGGCGCGGACGGCGGTTTGGCGAACATAGGCGGCGACAATCCCCAACGCGCCGCAAGGTCGCCAATCTTGGTTAATGAACCCTCTCCCGCGGCGGGCGCGGGGCGCTGTTTTGGGGTCAGCGTTGCGGGGCCGGCGTCGCCGCCGGAGCGCGCTGGGCAGGCGCAGGCTGCGCCGGGGCAGCCCGCGGTGCGTTGACGGGCGGCGGAGTCGCGCTCGATGCCGGGCCGGGAGCCTGCGCCGCGCTGGAGAGCCGCTGGTTGCGCTGCGCCTGCGCCGTGGCGAGGGTCGAGGCCGGCGCCGGCAGACGCGGCGTGCGAGAGACACCGCCCGCCCGCAGCACGGCAAGCGCCCGCTGCAGCTGGAAGTCCTGCTCCG
>DASPLZ010000375.1:0-2922 GCA_035627295.1 Phenylobacterium sp.
CTCGGACTGGCGGCGGGCGCGATCGGCCAGGGCGGCGCGGCCGCGCCCCTCCAGCCGCGCGGCGATGGCGGCGCTGAGGGCCGGCGGCAGGTCGGCGCTCACACCGGGGCGCGGTTCTTCACGAGGTCGTCGACCACCGCCGGATCGGCGAGGGTGGTCGTATCGCCGAGGTTGCCCATGTCGTTCTCGGCGATCTTGCGCAGGATGCGGCGCATGATCTTGCCCGAGCGGGTCTTGGGCAGGCCGGGCGCCCACTGGATGGCCTCGGGCGCGGCGAAGGGGCCGATCTCGGCGCGGACGTGCTTGACCAACTCGGCGCGCAGAGCGTCGGACGGCCTCTCGTCGGCCTTCAGGGTGACATAGGCGTAGATGCCCTGGCCCTTGATCTCGTGCGGGTAGCCGACCACGGCGGCCTCGGCGACGGCGGGGTGGCCGACGAGCGCGGACTCGATCTCGGCGGTGCCCAGGCGGTGGCCGGAGACGTTGATCACGTCGTCCACCCGGCCGGTGATCCAGTAGTAGCCGTCCTCGTCGCGGCGGGCGCCGTCGCCGGTGAAGTACTTGCCGGGGTAGGTGGTGAAATAGGTGGTGATGAACCGCTCGTGGTCGCCGTAGACGGTGCGCATCTGGCCGGGCCAGCTATCGGTCAGGCAGAGGTTGCCGCTGATCGCGCCCTCCAGCACCTGGCCGTCGGCGTCGACCAGCTGGGCCTTCACGCCGGGCAGCGGCCTGGTGGCCGAGCCGGGCTTCAGGGCCGTGGCGCCCGGCAGGGGCGAGATCAGGCAGGCGCCGGTCTCGGTCTGCCACCAGGTGTCGACGATCGGACAGCGGCCCTCGCCGACCACGCGGTGGTACCAGAGCCAGGCCTCCGGGTTGATCGGCTCGCCGACGGTGCCAAGCAGGCGGATGGACTTGCGGGAGGTGCGCGTGACGGGCTCGTCGCCCTCGCGCATCAGGGCGCGGATGGCGGTCGGCGCGGTGTAGAAGATCTCCACCTGGTGCTTGTCGCAGACCTCCCAGAAGCGGCTGGAGGTGGGGTAGTTGGGCACGCCCTCGAACATCACCGTGGTCGCGCCATTGGCCAGGGGGCCGTAGACCACGTAGCTGTGGCCGGTCACCCAGCCGACGTCGGCGGTGCACCAGAAGACCTCGCCGGGGCGGTAGTCGAAGACCAGCTCGTGGGTGTGGGCCGCCCAGGTCAGGTAGCCGCCGGTGGTGTGCAACACCCCCTTTGGCTTACCCGTCGAGCCCGAGGTGTAGAGGATGAACAGCGGGTCCTCCGCGCCCATGGGCTCGACCGGGCAGTCGGTGGAGGCGGCCTCGCGGGCGGGGCCGTAGGCGACGTCGCGGCCGTCCTGCATCGTCACCGCAGCCCCGGTGCGCTTCACCACCAGCACGGTGGAGACGTCCGGACAGCGCTTCAGGGCCTCGTCGACATTGGCCTTCAGCGGGATGGTGCGGCTGCCTCGCAGGCCCTCGTCGGCGGTGATCACGACCTTGCTGTCGCAGTCCTGGATGCGGCCGGCGATGCTGTCCGGGGAGAAGCCCCCGAAGATCACCGAGTGGATGGCCCCGATCCGCGCGCAGGCGAGCAGGGCGTAGGCCGCCTCCGGGATCATCGGCAGGTAGATCGTCACGCGATCGCCCTTCTTGACCCCGTGGGCCTTCAGGACATTGGCCATCCGGCAAGTCTCTTCGTGCGCCTCGCGATAGGAGATGCGGCGGGAGTCCTTGGGATCGTCGCCTTCCCAGATGATCGCGGTCTGGTCGCCGCGGGTCGCCAGGTGCCGGTCCAGGCAGTTGGCCGAGACGTTCAGCACGCCGTCCTCGAACCAGCGGATGTGGAAGTCGCCCGCGTCGAAGGAGACGTCCTTCACCTTGGTGAAGGGCCTGATCCAGTCGAGCCGGCCGGCGACCTTGCGCCAGTAGCCGTCGGGGTCGGACTCGACCTGCGCGACCGCAGCGTCGTAGCCGGTGGCGTCCATCAGGGCGCGCCGGGCCCACTCCTGCGGAACCGGAAAGACCTCGTCCGACACGCGCTCACTCCCTGATCATTGTTCAGTCGGACTTACGCCCAGGGGGGCGGCGGTTTCAACTCCCTCCCCCTTGTGGGGAGGGTGGATCGGCGCGTCAGCGCCGGGACGGTGACCTCCGGCGTCTCGGCGGTGTGGGCGGGTCAGCAAGACCCCCACCCGAGCCGCTTCGCGGCCCACCCTCCCCACGAGGGGGAGGGAGAGCGTTATGGCCGCCATCCTGCCGGCAGCCGGTATTCCCAACCCTCCCGCCAGGCGAAGTCGGCCTCGATCAGGGCCTCCAGCGGCTCGCCCTTCAGGAGGTGGTCGAGGGCGAAGCGCTGGGCGGAGTGGCCGACCAGCAGCACCCGCTGGCCGTCGAAGCGGGCGGCGATGTCGGCGAGCACCTGGCCCGTGCGGGCGACGGCCTGGCGCCAGCTCTCGCCCTTCGGGTGCGGGCGGTCGAGGTAGCGGCGGCGCTGCAGCTGCACCAGCGAGGTCGGCGCGCCGTTCAGCTCGCCGTAGTCGCACTCGCGCAGCCGCCAGTCGACGAAGCGCGGGGGGCCGTCCTCGCCGAAGGCGATGCGCACCGTCTCCAGCGCCCGGGCGAGGTCGGAGACGAAGATCGCCGCCAGCCGGTCCCTGCGCCGCCGCTGGCCCAGCTGTTCCGCCGAGTCCAGCCCGGCCGCCGAGAGCTTGCCGGGCAGCCAGCCGGTGGCGATCCCGGCGTCGTTGTCCTCGGTGATCGCGTGGGTCTCGTAGACGAGCTCGACGCTCACCCCAGCCTCGGCTGGCGCACCGTGCGCAGGTAGGGGCGGTGCTCGGTCCAGCCCTCGGGGAAGAGCTTTTTGGCCGTCTCGTTATCGACCGAGGGAACGATGATCACGTCCTCGCCCTGCTTCCAGTTGGC